>DAOVOW010000194.1 GCA_030629485.1 bacterium | reverse complement strand
CCGTGGCAATCTCTAAGTGGCTGACCCACAACAATTGGAGATTGCCGCGCTTCGCTTGCAATGACCGAAGTATCACTTTTTCAACAACCTGCTAGGGAAATGTACCGACGCCAGCTAAATTCGAAGATGCGGTTTCGCAGTGATTTCAGCGTGGGTTTATCGACACTCCCTGTGATGTCGGGACTATCGCTTGGTCATCTCCTCAGGATCCGTGGTGATGGCCAGTTTCTTGAGCTTCTGTGTGACCTCAAGGTGTTCTGCCGCCGCCAGCTTTAAGTCGAGAATCATGCGAATCTCGGTCTTTCCACCGGCCTCGACCTGATCCACTCGCAGAATAATCGGCAGGTCGATGGCTCCGGCGGTGACCGTAAGAGTCCCGGTTCCCTTTAGTTTCTCCAGTTGCTTAGCGCTCAGCTTGTCGTTGGCAGCGGCAACTACCAGAATGTGAGCGTTGGACGGCAGCAGTTCGGCCTGAACAACACGCACTTTGACCTTACGGCCATCCGGCAGTTTCGTGCGGTTCAACTCTTTGATTCGGGTGGCCAGGGGCGATTCTCCCAGAACGGCCACAAAGAGTGGTTTGTCCATACCCGATTTGGCGTCAGGCCATTTGATATAACTGTCGATGTCGGCAATCAACGAGGCTATATGTTCGTTCACCGGGTCTGTTTTGTTACTGGAGTGGATGGTCGATACCGCCAATATCAAGAGCACTGAAAATGCAAAGAGCCGCAAAGTTGTCATGGTCACCGCCAATTTCTCGTTCATCTGTAATACCTACGCCTAAGTATCGGTCTGCAAGCACCGAATTCTTAGTGGAGCGCCTTATCACCGCTGGAACCGACAGCCTCGTTTCCGAATCCAACATAACCGACCACGAGTTACTTGATATTGGGGCGCCGATATCCTATACTGAGAATCAGTTGTTAAACATCGCGACGGCGGCCACGACTTGCACAGATCATGAGTCAAAGTGGGTGTCAGCCGACCATCGCGCCACGGAAGTAAAGGGCGCCGTGATTTGTAACCGCTATTTTCTGGTACTTATTCCGACTTTTCTGCTTTTGTCGGCCTCGGCTCGAACGCAGGGGGTTGAAACCGGATCGCCTGGGGACTCCGTTCGATTCCGGACATACGTAGCCCTCGAATATGTGGAGCAGTCTATGCCGGATGGGTTCGACGGTTGGAGCTTTTACAGTGACGGAATCAACCTCTTTACCGTTCCCAAACTTGAGGCCGGTAGTGGTCTTCGCGTGTCTCTTGGATTCCGAAAGCGCCACTTGGGAGGAGAGGTGTCGTACACAACCACCTCTCATCAAACTACCTGGCTGGGCATTCAGGACCGAGCACGCCACCACGAGCTTGGAGCCAATGCGAAAGGCTACTTGAATCCGAACGGATTGCTGCAGCCCTTTGGCATGGTCGGTCTGCTGCTCCATTTTCTGGTATTGAACAATGGGGCCATTGATCTGGATTCAGACTCCCTCATTACCGTCAGAGAAACTTTCGGCGGAGGGATAGGTCTCCGTGTCGGTGGGGGACTCAGGTTAAGAATCAGTTCCACGCTGGCTTTGCGTAGCGAGGCCGGTTATCGGATCGGTCGATTCCGAACGCTGGCGGGACGCAGAATCAACTCCTTCTCGGCCGGCGGCTGGAATTTCTCAACCGGAGTGATTCACACCTTCAAACGGTAGCCGCCGAAAACTCCGGCCGTGACCTCCCGAAGCCGAGAATGTCATCACTTGACCGCCGGAGCACCATTCTCTATTTTGACAGCATGAATAGCAAGCGCAAAGACTACATAAGCTGGGAAGAGTACTTCATGGCCATCGCCCAGCTTTCAGCCAAACGATCCAAGGACCCCAATACACAAGTGGGTGCCTGCATCGTAAACGCCAACAAACGGATCATCGGCATCGGCTACAACGGCTTCCCGATCGGCTGCTCCGACGACGAACTCCCCTGGGGACGTGACGGAGACTTCCTTGACACCAAGTATCCCTACGTCTGCCATGCGGAGATGAACGCCATCGCAAACGCTGCCAACAAACCGGATTTGGATGGAGCTTCTATGTATGTCTCGCTCTTCCCGTGCAATGAATGCGCCAAGCTAATTGTTCAGGTCGGAATCAAAGAGGTGGTGTTTCTGTCGGACAAGTACAACGATTCCGATGTCTTTGTCGCGGCCCGGAAGATCTTCGAGATGGCAGGCGTCAAGTACCGCCAGATGACTCCGGAGCATAAGCGTATCAATCTACTTCTTGAGTAGTTCTGCCTGTCGAATCTGTCCAGACCACAAATGGTCGCACCTAAGGCGATTCAGTAACGAACCGACGCGCTGTCAGCCTTCTTTCTCGATGTTTATTTCATCGGCTAGTTGCTGCAGACGAACCTCGGGGATGGCGGTCCAACTCTCCGTCTGAAAGGCGGCAGTAGCACCACAAATCATCGACACTTTGGCCGCTGTTTCGGAGTCCGGCGCCTCGTAAATGTCCATGAAGTCCCATCCTCCAAGCAGAGCGTAGTGGGCCACAAAGTTGACTTCCGGACACTGCTTTGCCACCTGATCAAGCCAGGTCTGGCGGGATCTCGGCCCTTTTTTCATAGTCGAAGCAACCTCCACAACGCTCGGTCCCTGCATCGTCAGCTTTGACATTAGTATGTAGGTTTTCATGCTGGCCTCCTGCTGATAGCGTTCCGTTCAACCGGTCCTGATTGCACTCACGTGCTTCGTGAGCCATCGTTATCGGGTTCGAGGAATTACATGCTTAGCTGTCGGCTCGACGACATATTAATCCGCTAATAAGATAACGGACTCTGCTATTGACGCAAATAGTTTTTGGAGAACTTGAAGTGAGCAGAATAAGCAGGCAGGCTCAAGGCGCGACGAAACGAACTTGTGAGACAATCCCTACAGATTGGGCTCCGGATCGACGTGCACGATAATTCGTGCCATCCCAGCCACTTCGTCGAGAAGAGATTGCTTAACGGCGTCGGCGATCTCGTGCCCGGCTCGGACAGTAAGGTCGGGGTCGACAACGATATGGATCTCTGCAAATATCCGCCCACCTGAAAGACGGGCGCGGATGTCGTGTGTCTGCCGGACGCCGGGGATTCTTAAGGCCGTCTCTTTCACCTGGTCCATAGCGGCCTGATCTGGAGCTGTGTCGATCACTTCTTTGGTGGCGCTCCAGATCAGTCCGGCGCCAATCTTCACCACGAAAAAAGTCACGATCAGGGCGGCGTAGGCGTCGGCCATGGCCCAAGCCGGGGAAAGGTAGGCACCCGTCACACCGACCAGCACCGCGACGGAGCTGAGAGCATCGCTGCGGTGATGCCAAGCGTTGGCGATCAGGGCCAGGCTCTTGATACGACGGCCCACTTTCACCGTGTACCAATAGAGCCACTCCTTAAGGCCGATACTGATCAAAGCAGCTATGATCGCCGTAAGTCCCGGCGATGATTCGACGCGGTTGGAGATGGCGGAAACCGAACTGTAAGCCAGTCCGACACCGGTGCCGATGAGCACCAGCCCGATAAACATACCGGCGATCGTCTCAATGCGAGCATGCCCGAACGGATGCGACTCGTCTTCTTCTTTGCGACCCCACTTTAGACCCAGCAGAACTACGATGTCGCTGAGAAGGTCGGACAGCGAATGCACGCCGTCTGCAATCAATGCTTGTGACCGCCCAAACCACCCGGCCGTAATCTTGATGACAAAAAGAGCGAAGTTGACCAGCATCCCCACCCGAGTGACGGTCAGCCCGGAGATCAACTCTTCGCGGTTCCGGCTGGTATTACTATTCACGTCTTCTTCCACGACGATGTCTCACATCGGCGGCAATTGCCGACGGCCTCATATTCCCAGGTATTTATCGGGGAAACGAACGGGAGACATCAACAAAAACCACCTGCTTTCACACCTTTGGGCATAACCGGGTCGGCGTCCTCAGACGGACTGACCCGGCATTTTCTGAGGGTCGTCATACAGGATGGGTTCCTTGAGTGTAAACGCCTCGGCGTACTGAACTCCAACCTGCTGACCAAGAGCGGCAGCGCGCACCCGCATCATTTCATAGATATCCACGCCCGGCATGAAAATCCGTCTGGCCGTTACTTCCTCGGCAAACTGCGACTGATATGCTGCCACCGCCCGGCACTTGGTATCAAACGAATCGGAAATATCGACCAGGAAGGAGTTGTCCTTGTTTCGGAAATAGGATGCGTACACAATCTTGCGCGGGCGAAACGGCTCGCCGTCGATATCCAGTTTCCTGAGACCGGCCAGAAAGCAGGCGTCGAAAGCAAGACGAGAGCACGCGGCGTGGTCCGGGTGACGTTGCTCCCAGTGGGGGATGATGACCAACTCCGGTTGTGTCCGCCGGATGACGTTGGCAATCTTCAGTTTGTTGGCTTGGTTTACCTCGATGGCTGAGTCCGGCAGGCCGAGATTGTGGCGATAGGCCAGCCCCAAAATCTCCCCGGCGGCAGCGGCTTCGGCGGCGCGATCAGTCTCACTACCGAACGTACCCATCTCTCCGGCGGCCAAATCCAGGGCTCCGGTCTTACGACCGAGATTGGCCATCTTGATCATGAACCCACCACACGTTATTTCAATGTCGTCGGGGTGGACGGCGATAGCCAGAATATCAAGCCTTGCAAGCTCAGGCATCATAGACTTCCTGGTAGTAGTTTTCATACTGTGTCACAATCCGGTCGGCACTGAACTTGGAGAGCGCCCTTTCGGCCGCCGCTTTCTTGAACTCGACCAGTCGCTGTGGATCATTTAACAGCAACAAGGCGGCGCGAGCCATAGCGGCGGTGTCACCGACCGGCAGGAGGTAACCGTTATGGAAATCATCGACCACTTCCGCCAGACCAGTTCCAGAGGTGCCGATGACAGGCACACCGCAAGCCAACGCTTCGAGT
>DAOVOW010000258.1 GCA_030629485.1 bacterium | reverse complement strand
TGCATCTTGCGCAGCACTTCATCCGGCGGAATCGCTTTCTTGATATAAACGCGACCCGAAGTCAGGGCGTCAAAATTGTCGACTATCGATATGATTTTTGAAAACAGATTGATCGGACGTTCACGCCCTTCCAATATAGGATAACCGGTGCCGTCCGGATTGATATGGTGTTCGTAGGCGCCGCGGGCGGCACGAGCGGTGTGAACATCGAGCTTCAAGCTGCGCAGGATTGTCTTGGCCCCCAAAAGCGGGTGGCGCTGCATTTGGAGCCAGTCGTTTTCATCGTAACGATCCGGCTTGCGAATGAGGTCGGTGGGCAGCTTTACTTTGCCGACATCGTGGAAAATGGCGGTGAAGCCGAGTTGCGCCAGGCGCGGTCGATCAAAACCGAGGCGCACTCCGGTCGTCAGTGAATAGACACAGACGTTGACCGAGTGAGCATAGGTGTAGTCATCATAATCGCGAATTGCGGCCAGTTCGACCAACGACGATTCATCGCGCACGATGTGATCTATCAGGGTATGAACCACGCGCTTGGTCCTGGAGATATTGATCTGTTTGTTCTGGGCCACGCCCATCACGGTCTCCTGGACCACGTTCATAGCTCGAAAGAAAGTGGCGCGGGCGGCCGTGCGGAAGTCGCGACGAATCTCTTCGGCTGTGTTGCGATGCTGGGAGTTTACTTCCCGGGCCGACAGCAGTCTAACCTGTGATAGTTGAGCACTCTTGAGGCGCGCTGATAACTCTTCAATGTTGTCGGACCCCGGCCTTATCTTTGACACGAAGGCGAAGAATCCGCTCAATTTACTCTCGGCAATGCCATCGGCAAACAGTACGCCGCCCAGACCTATCTGCTTCCATTCTCTTACCACCGAAGCGGCGCCGGACAGGCCGGTATCATCGAAACGAACCATCCGCTCATTGACAAAGTAGCGCCCCGATACCGTCTTGATAGCAACAGATCCTGAGTCTTTCGACAACTGGCTCAGGAGTTGGTGGAACGACTGACACTGACGGATGAAGGTGCGATTATTCTCGTCGATAATACGGGCCGTCTTGTAGGCCACGAAGAAGATATTCAGCAACTGCTGTTCGACTTGTCCGCCGAGGACGCGCGCCTGGGGTTGTTCGGTTTGAGTGGTCATACCTGTTGTCCAAAAATATTCTCGCGCCTCAGTTGCAGAGCATAGGCGGCCTGTTTGCGGATATCCGGTCGCCAACTCGATGACAGCCTCACCAGCATGCGTTCTCCCCTCTCGCTGACGTTGTAGGACAGCGCCTCAAAGGCGGCCGTACGGCAGAAAACCAACCGGGCGTCACGGAAAAGGTTGTAACGGAGTATCATCTGTGACAGGTACGCCACCGCCTGTTCACCGCCAAGCACCGAGTAGGCGTTCAAGAGCGCCCGCTGATCGTCACGGTCCAAAGAGGGGAAACTTTCATCGTCGATCAGGGCGCCGATCGTCTCGAAGGCGGTGCTGCCGGAACGACCGACAATCGCCTCCACCGCCCGCCTCCGAATAGTCCGGTCACTATCGGCCGCGAGATTCTGAAGCAGGCCGAGGGCTTCGGTGGAGGGACAGTCCTTGAGAGCGGTGACCAACTCCATGCGCACCTGTGGTTCCTCATGCTCGATCACTCGCTCCAGGTATCTGAGAGCACGGGCATCACCTATCCGAGCGAGGATAGTGACCGAGTTACGCACCACCTGCCATCGTTTGTCGAAAACCCCCCTGGCCACGATGTCGATATTGTCCTGGCCCCGGGCGGTAAGGTAGTCCTTGAGCGCCTCACGGTGAAGTTCGTGCTCGAACTCGCCCACAAGATCAGTGATGCCGCTCAACGCTTCCCATCCGAAACTGTCGAGGTAACGTTTGATCTCGGTGACACCGATATCGGGATGGGTGTTCAGAGAGTCCGCCAGAACGGCCAGGCGCTCGCGACTGCCAGCGGTCATTCCGGCCTCCTTCAAACGTTCCGACCAGGCCGGCTTCTGTCGCTCCAGACTCTCCTGCAGCTTCTTCAGATGACTCAGCAGCGCCCCCGCCTCGATCAGCTTGCCGGCAGCCACAGACTCATTGACGATCTTCTCACAGATAGTCACTGTCTCGTCCAGACCGGCCAGCTCCGACTCCATGAGCAGGAATTCTTTCAGCAATTCGAGCGTCGATTCGAAAGGATCGAAGGAGGCATCCTCCTCCAGCAGTGACCGGATTATTTCTTCCTCTTCGTCACTTATGCTGAAGCGGCCGTATAGGTGAAGTTTGACGTCGGTCTTCCGCCCGGTCCCACCGGACGGTTCACCCAGCCCCAGGGCCCGGGCCAACTCGATGGGTACGTCGGCTCCATCGTCGTCGGCCTCCGGTGAACTGTCCTCATCTTCAGCAACAGTTTCAAAGAACGCCGATCGGGGCTCAACACCAGCCGAACCGGTGACCCTTTGTACCACCGTCCCCGACGGCATCTCGCGACTATCATCGAGCGAGGCTTGCTCAATAGTCGCCGTGGGATCATCGGTCGGATTGAACAACAATGAGTACCGTTCACTGCTGTCGAGACCGAATTGGCCACCACCGGTGAGCGCCGGATCATCCCGCTTCAGGTACTCTCTGACATCGAAGTCGCTGTCGTAACCAGAGAGGGCCACATCCTCGAGGGTCTCAAACACGAAGCCGTTAATGCCTGCCTCCCAGATCAACCCGACTAGATCCTTGCTGCGGTCCGGCGTATTCAGGTAGATTCTGACCGCATCGAGCAAGCGGTAGACGTCGTCAACATCCAACCCACTCTGGAATTCGAACTCAGTGATTCCGGTTTCGAAGAAGAGACGAGCCAGCGCCTCCTCTTTGGATCGGTCCTGGTAGACAGTCTTGCCCTTGTATTCCAGGGCATCCTTGCCTACTCGGATTCGAAAAGCGCCATAGATGTCAACCAGGCTGACCAGTTTCTCGGAAAACGACCGCCTCATCGACTGTGGCAGCGGGTTATTCTCGGGATACATCGAGACAACCTTGACTACCTTGAGGAAGTCCTTGAGGATCAACCCGATTTCTTTTTTCAGCGGCTCATTCATTACTGTAGGTCGAAACCCCTGTGGTTTCGACAACTCTTGTGGGCTGCAGACGTTCTCGTCTGCCCCGGTTACTCGCCTCTCCCCACCCTTCGACTCCGCTCAGGGTGAGGGATACTGCGCGCGTAGCGCGAGAGACAGGCTTGCCTGTGGCAGGATCGCAGGGATCCTGCCCTACCCATAAGGCGCGAGGCGCAAAAAGCAGGCTTGCCTGCGCCCATCATTCCGTCCGCGGTGGACGGCCTCGTCTACCGCCCGGACAAGCCGGGTCTCTTGTCGGCGCACGAGGACGTACGCCGACCACGGCAGCGCCTGTTTATCGCCTATTATATAAAGAATCGGCTGATTCGGGGGTTGAGTTTAATGCGGTCGGATCGTGATTGGTCCGGCCCCGTAAGTCAGGACTGATCCACTGATAGTCATTTCACCCGTCCCGGATGCGTGAAAACCGTGGCGCGGGTTTCGCGGACGAAGGCACAAAGAGTGATGTTGCAGCTCTTAGCGACATCGATAGCCATCGAGGTCGGAGCGGACACGGCGGCGATCAGTTCGATCCCTGAGCGCGCGCACTTGCCCACCATCTCCAGGCTCAGTCGGCTGGTAAGAGCCACCCCTCGGCCGGCTGTCGGGATGCCTTCAAGCAGGCACTGGCCAATCGCTTTGTCCAGAGCATTGTGGCGGCCGGAGTCCTCAGCACTTGCTATGATCCTGCCATCCTTATCAAACAAAGCCCCTCCCTGCGCCCCCCCGCTGGCTTTGAACAGAGGCTGATGGTCACGAAGGTCATCGTAGACGGATCGCAAACACGAAGCTTCCATGCTCAATGTCTCGCCGACTTTCGGCAGCGACTCGATGCGCTGTTTGAGATTCTCGCTACCGCACAATCCGCACGAAGACACGATCAATAGGTTGCGGTCGGCATCGTCAATACGCGGTCTGTCAGAAGTGAGCCGTACACGGATTGTGTTGAGGTCGTCATCGCATTCCTTGAGAACCTTGATGTCGTCCATACTCTCGACGACACCCTCGGTATACAAAAAACCAACGGCCATCGCTAACCTGTCGGTCGGTGTGCAGAGAATGGTGCAAGTTTCGACGCCCTCAACGTCGATAGTGACCGGCGCTTCCCTGATTACGCAGACGGACTCCTGTTTTGGCGGATGGTTCGTGTCC
>DAOVOW010000227.1 GCA_030629485.1 bacterium | reverse complement strand
CTTGAAGCCAAGGTGGTCGACCGACCGATTCTGATTCTGGACATTTTCGCCAGCCGCGCTCGAAGCCGCGCCTCCCGCCTCCAGGTTGAGTTGGCTCAACTCCAGTACACATTGCCTCGGCTGACCGGCGCCTGGGTACATTTTTCGCGGCAGTATGGCGGTATCGGGGCCAAGGGGCCGGGCGAAACACAGCTTGAGATCGATCGCCGCCGGGTGCGAACGCGAATCGCCCACCTCAAGACACTCCTGAAAAAGCTGGACCGTCAGCGCTCGACGCAGCGCAAAGGGAGACAGGCGATGTTCAAGATTGCCCTGGTCGGCTATACCAACGCCGGGAAGTCGACGTTGTTTAATGTGCTCACGCGTGCCAATGTCACCACCGCCGACATGCTTTTTACTACGCTGGATTCGACCACTCGCCAGATGATCACCCACTACCCCTGCCGGATCGTGATTTCGGATACGATCGGCTTCATCAAGAAGCTGCCGCACCAGTTGGTGGAGTCGTTCAAGTCAACCCTGGAGGAAGTCAGCATGGCTGATCTTTTGGTTCAGGTGGTCGACTGTTCGGCGGAGGATTCCGAGCAACGATACGTGCAGACCCGCCAGGTGCTGGCCGAGATCGGCGCAGATAGAATCCCTTACCTTCTGGTATACAACAAGATAGACGCAAACCCCGATTTTGTGCCGCCATCTCTCGATTCGGCCCTGAGCTTTCTCGTCTCCGCCTCCAAGCACCAGGGTATTGCCGCCTTGCAGTCGGAACTGGTCGCCCGATCGCAGAAGCTGTCGAAAAGAAGGCGTTTCGCCTAAAGTTACCCCCCGCTTTCTGCCGACAATACTGAAAAGGACGCCGGTAGACGCTTATGGCCAAATCGATTCTGATAGTTGACGACAACCCCAACATGTCCTCGCTGCTCTCGGAAATGCTCGAGGTCTTCGATTACCAATCGATTAGAGCATGCGACGGCAGTGATGCCCTCGACAAACTGTCCGAAACCGAATTCTCACTGGTTATCACCGACATGCGGATGCCGAACATGACCGGACTGGAACTACTGCGCGAGGTCAAGGGCAGATTCCCGGATATCCCGGTGGTGCTCATTTCCGGTTACGCGGTCAGTGATGTTGAGGATGAAACCGGATCCCCCAAGCCGGATGGTTTTCTGGCCAAGCCGTTTATGATGTCCGACATCGAAAAGCTGCTCAACCACCTTCTCTAAGCAAAAAAATCTTTCCGACAGTTCGTATTATCCTTATTAAGAACACCGAGGTTAGGAATTCCCGAGAACCCGGTGGTTCCAGCCGGAAGGATAGACTATGCACGAGATACTAAAGATGTCCCAATTGTTCAGCCAGTTGGAGGATCGTTCGCTGGATGAAATAGCCTCAGCCTCGACGTTGAAAAACTGTGACGCCGGCGAGGTGCTCTTTTTCGAGGGAGACCCGGTGCATTCGTTTTTCATCGTCGGTAGGGGTCGGGTGAAGGTGTTCAAATTGTCGCCGGACGGTAAGGAGCAGATTTTGATGATAGCCGAACCTGGCGACAGTTTTGCCGAAGCTGCTCTTTTTGCCGGTGGTTTCTATCCCGCCTCGGCTCAGGCGCTGGAACCGTCGGAGGTGCTGGTTATCAACCGGGAACGCTTCCTCGGTATCCTGCAGCGTCACCCCAACTTGGCCCTGAATATGATCGCGCGATTGTCGGAACTACTCAGAAAACTGACGCAGTTGGTTGAGAGCTTGTCTCTCACCAACGTCACTACCCGTCCGGCCAAGTACTTGCTTGACATGATACCGGATGGTCCGGGCGATGAAGTAACGTTGACTTTGCCGGAGAAAAAAACCGTGCTGGCTGCCGAAATCGGTATCATACCGGAGACGCTGTCACGTTCGCTGGCCAGACTGTCGCGCGAGAAGATTATTTCCGTTGACGGCTCAAGCATTCACGTACTTGACCGTGAGCGGATGCAGGAATTGGTGAAAAGGTAGCAGCGCAGGCCAGGTCCTTTGCGGACCCGACGATGGTGGCCGTTGTAAACGTGGCAGGTGAGTCTTCAGACTCGCCCACAAGCACAATCTGGCGGGCAACTTGGGATACATATCGAACTCTGATTGGCGTATGAACAGGCGGTACACGAATCGTCCCATATTCTGTGATAGCCACATGGTAGGAATATGATAGGTCGTCGTGGACTACCTTAGAACTGCGGCGTAGCGCATCAGACTTGCATTTGCCCGTTGGGCAGTGACTTCGCAGAAAACTACTCCTCCGTATAGCATTGAATCGGCCAACAGCCCGTCGCTGTATGTATCAGCAAATCAATGCATTCGACCGATCTCGCCACGCGCCCATTCATGTTCCATGCGGCTTTTTCCCTTGACAGCCCTTTCAAAAAGTGATATGATTAAGTGAGAAAACAGCAACTCGATATCAGAGTGGGAACGCTATCGCAAGGCGAGTTGTATTGTGTCGGTCGTCGGTTACCCGTGAACCCTCGGCGGTTTTGAGAGGTTGGGATTATGCTTAAGCAGGAAAACAACAGAATACGTTTCAGGCGGCTGATGGAGGGATTGTAGGTCGAAACCCCTGGGGTTTCGACATTTGGACGGATTGAAATCAATTAGCAACACCTCGTTATCGAATGGACCCGTCGGTCGATTACATTAGTAGAGACCGAAATCCGATGAACAGCAGGTATGAGCGCTATGAATAACGGTAAGAGCAATACCAGAGGATCAGATATGAGAAGGCTAACCGCCCTTCTGCTGTTGGCTCTGTTTTGTGTGGCGGTTTTCGCCCCGCCATCCGCGGCACGAGGTTGGGACCCCAATAGCTGGCCGTTTCCTGCACAAGACGGAAGTGTGACCGCACCAAGCGGCGATGACGGGGGGTGGAATGAGGGAGCTTCTAAGCTCGGTTGGCAAGGTAGGAGCCTGCTGGGTTGCTATGATATCAGAGTAACTGCGCCAATACTATTCCTTTGGTTCTTCGATCTGATGGATACGCCGGACTCGCTAGATCAAGGTAACGGGAATGACCGCCAAAGTCTTGACCACGACAGAAGAACTTCTCCTCAATAGGGACTATACAGCAGCGCTGAGTTCCCTGGAGGCAGTGGATACGTCTCTGCTATCGCGCCGGGACTATGGGCTCTATTGTATACAAATGGCTGAAGTGCGAGCTCACCTCGGTACCTATGAGGAAGAACTGACCGACGAGGCCGTGGAGATTTTTCGACATTCTCCAGAGACGGATCTATTTGCTCGAGCAAAGTACGTAAGAGGTTGGCTCTTCTCAATGCAGGGAAAGCACCGTGAAGCTAAGCAGGTAATCTTGGAAGCGTATGCGAACTATTTGAGATGTAATGACAAGAGGAACGCCGCACGAGTCTTGAATCGTCTGGCTTATGGATCGCTTCAGAGCGGAGATATTCAATCTGCTGTTGAAAACCTGGAAAACGCTCTTCAGATATATTCGGAGTTAGAAGACAGAGTCGGTCTAACTAGAGCAGCACATAATCTAGCTTATGTGCTCTGGAGTTCGGGCAGTCTCTCCAAGTCACTGGCGGTTTATGCTGAACATGTCCTCGTAGGTTTGGAAACGGAAGAGCAGATTCGTTTCAATTACTACTATATGTCCGCCATCCCCTACGCGCTCAAGGGTGAAATCAAGGAAGCGCGCAAGCGAATCGCCAAGTGCAAGCCGTATCTCGACACGTACAAACGTGAAAAAGCCATCTACTTCGAGAACCTCGGGTTGATAAATATCCTCGACGGCAAGTACGCCGCCGCCGAGAAAGCGCTCAAAGAAGGATTGGAACTGTCGCTTACGATCGCTCCGGAATCGGCGTTGATTTCGCAAAACAAACGGCTGTTCGGCGATCTCTACATTGCCACTGAGAAGTACGACCTCGCCGAGCAGTACGCCACCGAGGCCTTGGTAGTTGCCGAGAAGATCAACGAACGTGTCGAGATCGCAGCTTGCTGGCGTATCTTCGCGCAGGTGGCGCAGCATCGCGGTGAAGACGCCAAAGCGCGAGAGTGGTACGACAAAGCAATCGACCTGTTCAACCTAATCGGCAGCCGTTACGAGTTGGCTGTCGCCCGCTACCTTGCTGCTGCCTCCGGGCTGTACAACAAGAGCGAGCGGACGGCTATGCTGTACATGGCGCGTGAGTATTTCGAGGCCGAAGGGGTCACGCCGTACCTCGCGAAGGTCGAGGCCCAACTCAGCCGGCAGCCGTCATCTATCAAGGTGGACAAGTCCTCCGACAGTTGCCCTAACATCATCACCGTCAACGACGAAATGAAGAAGCTGCTCAACCTGGCGGAGCATGTGGCGCCGTCGGAGATGACCGTGTTCCTGACCGGCGATACCGGGACGGGAAAGGATCTCTTAGCGCGCTACATTCATTTCTGCTCGGGTCGCAAGGGGGAGTTTGTCACCGTCAACGCGGCCGCTATCCCCAACCCGATGATCGAGGCGGAACTGTTCGGCCACACCAAGGGTGCTTTCACCTCCGCCGATCGCGACCGCCCGGGGCTTCTGGAACAGGCGGACAACGGGACGTTTTACCTTAACGAAAT
>DAOVOW010000165.1 GCA_030629485.1 bacterium | reverse complement strand
TCGACGGCTATGGTCCGGGCTCCGATTTGCGAATCCATCCTCTCGGTGAAAGCCAACCACGCCTGTTTAGCGCACCGGAATGAGCCGGGGTGGGCGAGTGCCGCTGGTCGAGTTACCGATGGCATCATGGTCTCGATGGAGTGGAGTCGGAGACTGATGGATACGACGCATAGCAATATGTTCTCTGGAAACCCTGGGCAGGGGGCTTGTCGGAAAAGTAGGTATCCACGTCATCGCGAGACCGGCGGCCACACAGTGGCTTGATTCAGGTGCGACAGCCATCACGTGTGAAGGCAGGCGTCGGGCGGGGTCGCCCGACACCACCCGAATAACGACACGAGTGTCTGCACGAGTGTCCTCGGTCACTCGCAATAACGAGAAATGGAGCTTTTTCAACAAGCCCTAAAGGCGGGGTCCATCTTCATCGATTTCAGTAGGTGGCAGACACCCACAAGGTTCGAGCTTGTCACAACTGCCTACGCCGGCTTGGCAATGACGCGACCGAGAGTTTATCAACAACAGGCCGCGAACGCGGGAATCCGGTCTTGTGGGGTTCAACCACTACGGGCAATCCGGCGGTGGCGGCCCTCCTGTGAATATGTAGTCGACCAGGTAGACCAGATCGGATATATCGATATCGGGTGGTCCGTCGTCCGCACCTACAGGGCCGCTGCCGTCGATATTGGCCTCTTCCCAGCACGGCGGTTCCGGCCCGGCGTTGAACATGTAGTCGACCATATAGACAAGATCGGAGATGTCGATATCGTTGTCCTCGGAGGCGTTGAAATTCCCCCTGATACCGACACAGCAGCCAGCCACCACTTCACCGACAACATGAATCGTGTAGGGTCCCTCGGAACCCTCCTCGGTCAGGACGGGGTAGTAGTAGGCGCCGGGTTCAAGGGCATTCCATGAAATAGTCAGGTTACTGTCACCGCAGGTATCCCAGTCGTATTCACCGGAGGATGTGATGCCGCTACACGGGCAGCCGATAGCCAGGCAAAGCCAGGCGTTGGTGAAGGCAGGGTTCGTCGTGCAGTAATCAAGCGTCACGTTCATGCCGGTGTCGAGCGTGAAAGCATGCCAGACATGAGCGCCTTCGAAGAGATCGCACTGATGCGTGGCGTTGGTGTTGTCGCCGGTGAACACAACGGGCACGCCATCGGCCAGTAGAACCGGAGTAACGTCCTCACAGTTATCGTTTTCCGGACCGGACGCGACCGGCTGGATAGTCAGGGTGAAGGAGGGAATGCAGTCGGGTGAGGCGTACGTATCGACCATGACGTAGTAGTAGCCGGGATTGAGAGTGAGTTCGTAGAGACCGTGGGCGCCGGTGTTGGCTGTTGAGTACTGAATGCAGTCGGTCTCGTCGGGCGGGCAGTTGTCGTCGATCAGTATTCCGGACCAGTTGGTCGGACCCGGATCGAGTAAGATATCCACGGTGACCGTCTCGCTGACGTCCAGCATGTAGATGATATCCTCGCCCTTGTCCCAATTGCCAAGACAGGTCTGTTCGTAGTTGTTACCGCGCCCGCAGTTTGTCTGGTTTTCATCTATGTACGCATTGTTGTCGGGCCCGCCGATCATGTCGTCCGGCAGCGTGACCACCAGCGGATCGGTGCAGTCGTCGCCGGATGTCTGCTGGTAATACTCGAACGTTAGATCGAAATCAGGGATACAGTCAGGAGACGCCCAGGTGTCGACCATGATGTAGTAGGTCCCGGCGGTGAGACTGACGCCGTCGACGCCGTGTGGATCGCCTTCCGATTGTGAGCTTGTAGCAATGCAGGTGCTGGTGTCGGCTGGGCAGGTGTAATCGATGAGAAACCCTGAGTACGCCGTGCCCTTGGGGTCAAGCGTGATGCTCAGGTCGAGGTCTTCCAGCAGGTTCAACTGGTAGATGATGTCTTCACCACGATCGTACCAGCCAAGGCAGGTATTGTCGTACCAGTCGTCACGACCGCAGTTGGACTGGTTGGTGAGTGTGTACGGAAGATCGGCCAATCCAATATCGAAGGTAATCGGATCACCACAGTAGTTGCCGGTCTCGGGAGGTTCGGTCTCGGAGAAACTGATCGTGAACTGAAAAGGGCGTTGCCTCTCGTCATTGCCTGTATAGACAGGCAGGTAGTATGTGGCCGGCCCCGGAAGCGACGTCCACCAGAGATGCGGGTTGGTTTCGCCGTCGCCACAGTCGTGCCACTCGTAGTCCTCGCGGTAGATGGGATCCTCACAGACGACAGGATCACTGTAGAGGATTGAAGCGGCGTTGTCCAGACCTGGAATCGACCCGCAATAGTCGACATCCACGTCATTGAGTTCGTACGGAACCTCGAAAACATACCAGACCATGTTCCACCAGTAAGGACCGGGGCAGTCCAGGGTGGCGCCCTGCGTGGTCCCCGTGACGGTGGCGGGGAAAGGTCCGGGAATCAGTTCGGCATTGGTCCAATCATCATTTGGCGGCGGCGGGTAGTAAATCGGGCAGGGATGTTCGGCGCAGTTCCGGTACCGCTCCCAGGTACCGCCCAGAGCAGCGCATTCAGCTTCAGTAGTATCGTCGCAGGATGGTGCTTCCGGGTCACCATAACAGCAGCGACCGACTGCCGGCCCACCGTCGTGGATCAAGACAGCATCAATAGAAAACTCGGCGCCATCGAAACCGATGTACTGGAAGGCGAACTTGACGTTGGATTCGCTCAGGTAACCGTCAAGCTCGATAACCGCATTGTACCATTGCCAACTCGTAAATTCGCCTGCCTCGTGCTCGGTCCAGAGGGTATCCCAGAGAGTGCCGCCATCAGTGGAGATCATGACAATGAGATCGCAACTATTGTAGGGAGACACGGAGTAGTAGTAACTGCCTTTCCACCAGAAGTCCAGTTTCCAGGGCGCCCCTTCAGAGGTCAGATCAATGATCGGGCTGATCAGCCACTCGTCCTGGAAGCCGGTATAGTATTCATCGTAGAAGCAACTGGCTTGATACGCACCCTCATAAGGGGAGAAACTGTTGGGCTCCCACGTGTAGTCGTTGTTGACGATGGCGGTCCAACCGGATGGTGGCACCACGCCGCTCTCAAACCCTTCGAAGAACAACTCACTCCGCGAACTTGTCTGACGTGTGGCGGATTCACGCTGGACGGGGTCGGTTCTGAGGTCGCAAGGGTACCGGTGAACTACAGCTTTGGACAGCCTCTCAGCGGCTTTCATCGCTATCTCTTCGGCGGTGGGGTTATCCGCAGCGTGGTTGTCCGCACCTTCAGGACGGGTCAGGGCAAAGCCAGCCTGCGGTTCCGACTCGTCCCCGGCTGATTTTCCAACTTTCGGAACAACACTGACAGCACTGGACGTCTGCTCGTTTACGTTGTTTTCGCCGATAACCGCCAGACCGAGGACTTCGTCATTCATACCCGATCCCAACGGCTGCCGGCTCGAGCCGTCCCACCTGGCGATGAGAATGAGAGCCGCAGTCATGAAAACTATTCTGATTTGCACGGTAGTACCTCCGCTATCAGTTCACGCTCAACTCGAGCGCTGGTGCTGCTGCATGAATGAATGTCAAAATCGGATATCATCGACGCGATGGTACCGGATGTGTTTACATTTGTCACCGACGAGATAACGACGGCATCGAAACATTGCATTGATCTCCTCCCGAAGAATCGGGTTGGTCATCAGGGAACTCTCCGACTGTACACTCGCCCCCCACTGTAGACAAATATAGGTGTATTTACCCACGATGTCAATACATTGTTGCCCGCCAAATGACGTCGGTTTCATCGTTGACTAATCGTGCAACCGTTGCTTTCTTGTGCTCAGAGACCAACTCCACATCTGAGGACATCGCGTGGTAACATCATCACTCCCCGGTACAGTTCCCGCCAAAGAAAGCCTGGTCTCCCAGGTTTTTTCCATGAGCCGTCCGTTCTGGATGGTCAATATCATGGAGATGCTCGAACGCCTCGCCTACTACGGCGTGCGGGTGGTCATCCCGATCTATATCGCTCAGGCCGACGAAATCGGCGGACTGCATTTTTCCCAAACTGACAAAGGGATTATCTTTCTCTGGTGGGCGCTCTTTCAATCGCTCACGCCAATGATTTCCGGCGGTTTCGCTGACCGCTACGGTTACAAGAAAACTATCGCGGTGTCGATCGTCATCAAAGTGATCGGCTACCTTCTGATGGCCACGCAGACGGAGTTCTATCCGTTCCTGATCGGATGCTGCACGCTGGCGCTCGGCACGGCCATCTTCAAGCCGGGCGTTCAGGGGACCATGTGTCAGACGCTGACAAAGAAGAATTCGTCGGTCGGCTGGGGCACTTTTTACATGCTGGTCAACATCGGCGGGTTTCTCGGCCCACCGCTGGCGCACTTCCTGTATGGTATCTCCTGGCCGATGGTATTTTACGGCTGCGCCGGGATCGTATCGCTTAACCTTCTTATGCTGCTGACCTACAAGGACCCGCCGGCCGGCGGCGAACAGAAGGGGAATCCTTTCCGTGTCTTCTGGATTACGATCAAGAACATCTTCAATCTGCGACTGATAGTCTTCATCTTCATCATGTCCGGCTTCTGGTTGATGTTTATGCAACTGTTCGACATGCTGCCCAACTTCATCGTCGACTGGGTCGACAGCTCCAAACTTGTCGCTGATCTCCACCTGCCGGACTTCATGCTTCAGCAAAACTCCACGCGCGGCGCGCAGCTCACCCAGGAATGGATGATTAACATCAACCCCGGACTCATTATTCTGCTGGTGGTGTATCTCAACTTTCTGGTGTCACGAATGCGACGCGTTCACTCGATGTTTATAGGTATCTCGATTGCGTCGGTCGGACTGGTGGCTGCGGGCTTTACGACCAGCGGGTATATATGTTTGTTCGGTATCCTTATCTTCTCCGTTGGCGAGATGCTATCCTCACCCAAAATGAACGAGTATCTCGGTGTCATTGCACCGGATGGCAAGAAAGGCCTTTATATGGGGTATGCCAACATCCCTCAGGGGATTGGCTGGGGATTGGGGTCATGGTTTGCAGGACACGTTTATGACCGAATGGGCGACAAAGCCAATTTGGCCCTGAGATACCTGGCCGACAACAACGGCGTTACCGGCGTCGACCGCACCGAGGCAATGAATAAACTGGTTGAGGTCACCGGCATGACGCACCAGGAGGCAACCGACATGTTGTGGACGGCATACAAACCGTACGAACTATGGTACCAGTTCGCGGCGATAGGGATAGCTTCAGCTCTGTTAATGCTCCTGTATGCCAAGTGGGTGAAGAGATACGAAGCGGCGGATGTGTAGCAGTTGCGCGCGCGCGCAGCGCGAGAAACACGGCTTGACCGTGTCGCCCTGAGCGGCACCACCTCACCCTGAGCGGAGTCGAAGGGTGCGCGCAGCTGTGCGCGAAGCGCGACAAAGTGGCTTGCCACTCGAAACCGCAGGGGTTTCGAACCACGACC
>DAOVOW010000348.1 GCA_030629485.1 bacterium | reverse complement strand
GGCGATACCCAATCCGGATCGCGACTACCGAGATCGTCGGTAGCCCGCCGCCACCAATAATCCTTGTTAGCGTACGCAGAGTCAAGCGAGGCAATGAACAGGTCGTATACTTTGTGCTTGCCGCCCATGTTGTCGGGCCCCTTCAGGACGACCTTGCCGGAGCGAGTGAACATCACCAGCTTGCCATCAGGTGACCAACTGGGGCGACCATCAGCGTTACCGGCGGCGCATATCTTGTCCTGGTTTTGGCCATCAGCGTTCATGACCCAGATATCTTTGTCGCGAACAAAAGCGATGCGTCCGGTCGGTTGACCGATAGTGCCGGCTTTCTCCGCCGGGAGTATCTCGGCCGACTCCGCCAAAGGCGCGACCAGCATCAATGCCACAACTGCCGCTACAAAAGCGGGTACTATTCGTCCATTCCTTCTCAACTGTATAGTCCTCATTTCAGGTTCACCGGTTGCCTAAGGTAATCCGACCAATCGGCAATGTCAACCCCGGTCGACGGGCTACCAACTGAAGAACCGCTTGATCTCGATTCTCCCCTTAACTCCGGACAGACCCAAGTCCACACGGCCATCCGAGGTACCATCGACAGTGGCGACCACTTCTTCGTCCTGGCTGTTATACCAGGAAACGTTCTTGAAGTTCAACATCAGGTAACCGATTTCAACGCCGATGACCATTCCATTCCATTGGAGGGGATAGTCGCCGCCGATGTTCACCATGAATCCGGGAGCGCTGCCCTTGAAGGCGATATTGGTGGCTTCGGATGTCGAGGTGGCCAGATTGAGATTCTGGTATTCCGGCCACAAATCCCAGGTAACCTGATAATAGCCGACACTGCCGCCGATGCGGACCGCCAGCTTGGTCAGTTGCTCGGTCGCCGTCGGCCGGTTGAAAACATAGTACTGTAGACCGGTGGTGACACCCCAAACCTGAATCTCGGATTTCAGATTGGATACGGTAACGGCTGCTCCACCGGGCGGGTTGTAGTCAAATGATCCGGTCTTGTTCTCGCCGACCTTCAACCAGTATTCGCCACCGATCGACCAACCGATCTTCTCGGCGAATACTAATCCAAAATCAAGCCCGAACGACTTTGCTTCCCCCAGCCATTCCAGCGAGCCATCGGAGAAATTGTTCGATTCGGCTGTTGCAAACGAGTTGTATTCGTTGTGGCGATTGATGCGATTCAGGCCGAAGTTTCCGGACACCCAACTCAGGTGATGGGTGTGTTTCTTCTGGGCCCGGGCGAGAAAGCGCTCGACGATATCCTGTTCGGTTTGCCCGGCAAACACCGGCGCCGAACCGACCAGCAGCAAGAGTACGGCACTAATAGCCATCACAGAACGCATAATACCTCCAGGTTTGGCATACTGTTCAGTTTTTGACTATATCGGAATATCAGCGGTGATACTTGACAGTTTGGGTTGACCTGAAACCGAACCTGATTGGCTTGTGGCAGGTGCTGTCAGGCGTCTCTGCTTGACGGTTCTTTCGTGCAGACGGACGGGTAGCCCGGACGTTCGGGAGTGTTGAAAGAGTAGGTCTCTACGTCATCGCGAGACCGGCGGCCACACAGTGGCTTTCATAGTTGGTCGTGGCGATCTCAATTCGTTTGGAGACCTGGCGCAACAGATTGCCGCGCTCCCAACGACACGAGTGTCTTCGGTCGCTCGCAATGATGTAATTAAGGGCGGCTCTCGTCACCCTTCGACTGCGCTCACCCTTCGACTGCGCTCAGGGTGACACGGTTGCGACTAACTCAGATTGTACAGGTTACTTACCAACCGCTCGGTTTATTGGCAGGTCCGATGTTGAAGCCCTGCCGTTTCAAAAACTTCTCAGCTTCAACGCGCGTCCGAAAGGTTTTGGAAATGTCTTTGGTGCCCCCTTTAGCCCACATTTTTTGAAGGGTCTTGTAAGTAGCAGGGTTATCGATAATATTGACCGACCAGATCATATTGTGGTCTCGCGCCCATCTCAGATGATCGGCGATGATATCGATCACTTCGGGGTAGGCGATTTTCCAGTTGCTCAGGTCGGTAAGTTTGGCCCACGGCTGCTTGATAAGTTCAACCGTTTCCTCTTCAAAATCCTGCGCGTAGCCCCTGGCTGTCTCAATTTTCCAGACGCCGAAAATCTTCACGTGAGCCAGACGATTGGTGACGTCCGGGTCTATGTTATATTCAAAACTCCATCCACTCATTATCTTCGTTCCCTATAATCTCCCCCTGTCTGGCCCCACCTTTCGATCGGTTTCATTTGATCGAACAACTATTAGTATAGTGAAAAGAAGCTCCCCCGTCAACGTCAAAAGCTGCCGGCGAGCTTTTTATTATGCTCTGTAGCCATGGCCCGGTGATTAGTGAGACCTATCGTTGGCTACAGCATTGTTCGAACCCCATGACCTGGTTACAAAAGGCCGGCTTAGAGCCGGCCTTAAGCGGTGTATGAGAAAGGTATCCGATACCTGTTATGCGTCGCGATCAGTGTCGCCTGCGTCGGACAGGTCGTTTTCGCTGGTGTCCTCGGTGTCAGAGATGTCCGACTCCTCATCTTTGTCGCCATCAGATTTGAACTTGTCCCTCAATTTTCCGAGTTTCCTGGCGATTCCGGGGATAGCATCGATAATAGTGTCCCATTTCCCCTTGCTGACCGGGAGCAGCTTGACGTCGGTTTTGTCAATGATAATGAACGCAGCCGGCTCGATCCTGGCCCCACCACCACCGCCGCCGCCGAATCCGGAGCGCTTTTGGTCGTCTCCCTGACCGCCGCCGGCTCCGAAGCCGAATGAGATTTTCACAATCGGTATAACCGTCTTTTCGCCGACGGTGACCGGTTCGCCGATGATCGTCTCGGAGCGCGCGACCTCTTTGAGTTCCCCGACGACGCCTTTGAGAATCTCAAGCACATTGTTGTCAGCCATCCTGGCCTCCTCTCTTTTTTCCTATCGCCAGTTTAATCAATCGTCTTAACGGTAACTGACAAATCAGTATAAGCGTGCGATAAAGCAGCCGATACAGCGGCAGGGCCACCACTACGCGTGCCTGGCCGGCAAACGACGCGCCGGTCCAGTCGGGTGTGTAACGGACCCGCCCCACGACCGAAGGGACTGCCGCCAGAGCGGCCTGATAGTAGCCGAAAAGCTGTCCGGTCAGATCGGGTTGCTCAAACCCCGCTTCAACTTCGGCCTCGAGTTCTTCGACCATGACCGATTTCAGCAGGCCGATGCTGTAGCGCCACAGAGCGCGACTCACCTCCGGGACGGCCTTGAGAATGTCACCAAACGGACGTACGCGCCTGGTTTTTTTCCTGGGCTGCGCTTC
>DAOVOW010000215.1 GCA_030629485.1 bacterium | reverse complement strand
ACCGATCAACACGGTCGGCTCTCCGGGCGGGGCGATAGTATCCGGTGGTCCGACACAGGTGGCCATGTCGCCTACGCACGCAGCCGGCATACCGCCGATCAGTACAGTCACGGCGCCAGGCGGCAAAATCGGTCCGCCCACGTGCGGCACTGGCGCCGGGGCCGGGGTTTGCATGGGACAAGTGTGCATATCGCCGACACGGGCGGCCGGTTTGCCACCGATCAGCACGGTTGGACATCCCACCACAATGCTGCCTCCGTGCACTGTCATGTCGCCCATGCGTGCGGCTGGTTTACCCATGCGTACAATCCTTTACTGGCTCAAGCGTCCGGTGTGTTGCTCACATTATGAATAATACGCAGGACCGAACGGGCAAGTCAACATTTATGTGGGTGCGCGGGAATCAGGCGACGCCTGCGAACAACCCTTGAGATTCGAGTGCCGCCATGCTATCTTGACAACGAAACCAGCGCCGAATCCGGTTGTGGCGCGATTACCGACCGCAGATAAGGAGAGACCATTGAAGCTGATCTATTCCCCAAGATGCCTCAGCTACCATCAGCCGGGCCATCCGGAGTCGCCGGAACGAGTGCGCACGACTTTCGAGCTGTTGGGGGACCGCATAGATGTGGTTCCGCCATCGGAAGCAACGGTCGAGGACCTTGAGCGTGTTCACTCGGTCGCGTTGATTGAGCAAGTGCGATCCGGCGGCTTCTTCGACCCCGACACTCCTGTCTTCCCTGGTATTTTCTCCCTCGCCTGCTTGTCGGCTGGAGCCGCCGTAAGAGCTGCTGAGTTGGCGCTCGGTGAAGATGTGACGATGTCACTGTCACTGATGCGTCCGCCGGGTCACCATGCCACTCGCGACCAACTAGGAGGCTTTTGCTATTTCAACAATATCGCGGTGGCAACGGCTTGGGCCTTGACGAAGGTCGGACGTGTTGCTATCGTCGATTTCGATTGTCACCACGGCAACGGAACGCAAGATATCTTTCTAGGTAATGAGCGAGTCTTGTTTGTCTCGCTCCATCAGAACCCGCAATATCCCGGTACCGGCCTAGTCAGTGAGCAGAACTGCCGCAATTATCCATTACCCCCCGGCACCGACGGCGTTACGTATCTGAATTCGTTTAGTCAGGCACTGGATGAGGTCAGGGCCTTCGCGCCGGATATGGTTGCCGTCTCGGCTGGGTTTGACGCGTACGAAAATGATCCCATCACCGATATGGGATTGAGCCGCGACACGTTTGAACAAATCGGCCGAATGATCGCCGCGCTTGGGGTGCCTCGTTTTGCAGTGCTCGAAGGCGGTTATGCGGCGGATTTGGCGCACTGCGTAGAACGCTTTCTGGTGGGTTTCGACGATTAACCTTGTCCGATGGCAGTAGTCGTTGCTACATTACCCTTGCACTTTGTCAAACCACTGACCTTATGAGACGACACGAACTGATAGAGCACACCGCCGACATCGCGATCAAAGCGTACGGCGATGACCTGCCCGGAGCGTTTGCCGCTGCCGGTGAAGCGCTGTTTGCGATCATCACAGGCGAGGCGTCGATAGCGGCCGCAACGGAGGTGACCATCGAGGTCGAGTCGATAGACACCGAGGGATTGCTGGTCGGATTCCTGTCGGAGTTGCTGGTGAAGTTCGAGGTGGACCAGATGGTGCTGAGCGAGTTCGACGTCACTCTTGTCAGTGAGACGCGAATGACGGTCACGGCGAGGGGGGAGAGATTCGATGAAAAACGACACGGATATGGTCACCATGTCAAAGGTGTCTCGTACCACATGATGGAGATAGTCGACAAGTCGGAGAATGACGGCGAGTGCTATGTGCAGGTGTTGTTCGACATATGACGACC
Source organism: bacterium (assembly GCA_030629485.1). GTDB lineage: Bacteria > Zixibacteria > MSB-5A5 > GN15 > FEB-12 > JAJRTA01. The sequence continues at coordinate 2,904 of DAOVOW010000215.1, read as the reverse complement.
ACTGTACCGTCAGGCGTCTCGGCCTGACGCAGGCAAGCCTGTCTTTCGCGCTTCGCGCGCAATGCCTGTGCGTGCTTGTCTGGAGAAGACGGATCAGGAATTTAGTTGGTATTGTCGGGCAGAAAGAGGTTGTCCAACGAGATCGTTTCGTCGGGTCTTGGACTCGACGAAGTCGAGGGTGTGACCCGACGATTACTCATAGGCCTTTGTCGCACAGTAGGACTATCAACCAGCAGGTCACACGTTTGCCTTCGGTAACCGCAAGACCTGCCGGAACAAACGCTTGTCGGACAGCCTTGAGTCGCTTGACAGCACGCGAAACCCAAAGCCGGATGTGATAAAATGAGTTGGACAGGTCCCCTTGAGAAAATCGATGATTGCCGCTTCGTGATTCCACGGGATTACCAAAGCGAAGCGATGAAGAGACATGGCCTGCGCATGAACGTGCCGGGATTGATTTACGCCGATGACCGCATGATCGAGGCTATCACCCGCGATAACGCCCCCGAACAGGTGGTCAATGTGGCCACGCTGCCGGGCATCGTCGGTTACTCCATCGCCATGCCGGATATCCATCACGGTTACGGTTTCGCCATTGGCGGCGTGGCGGCGTTCGATGCGCACGACGGTGTCATCTCGCCGGGTGGGGTAGGGTACGATATCAACTGCGGCGTGCGACTGTTGCGCACCGACCTTCACTTGGATGATGTCCAGCCGCGCATTCAGAAACTGGTTGACACCATGTTTGCAAACGTCCCGTCCGGAGTCGGCTCCAAAGGACGACTCCGTCTCTCGCGACAGGATATGGACCGCGTACTGCGTGATGGTTCCAGTTGGGCGGTAGAGCACGGCTACGGTTTGCCGGAAGACCTGATCGCGACCGAGGAACAGGGCGGTATCGACGGTGCCGATCCATCGCTGGTGAGTGACAATGCAAAGAAGCGGGGTATGCCGCAATTGGGCACGCTGGGGGCGGGGAATCATTTTCTTGAGGTGCAGCGAGTTGACGCTATCTATGACACCGAGACAGCGGCCGCCTTTGGTGTGACTGAGGTCAACCAGATTCTGGTCATGATCCACACCGGCTCGCGCGGCTGCGGTCACCAGATCTGCACCGACTATCTGGAACTGATGCGGCGCGCCAACAAGAAATACGGCTTGCCGTTAGTCGACAGAGAGTTGTCCTGCGCCCCCGCGTCGTCGGATGAAGCGCAACGGTATTTTGCGGCTATGAAGTGTGGGGCCAATTATGCCTGGGCCAACCGTCAGTTGATCGCACATTGGGTCAGAGAGGCGTTTGTGAGTGTCTTCGGGCAGAACGCCGAGCAACTCGGGCTACGACAGATCTACGACATCGCGCACAACATCGCCAAACTTGAACAGCATGACACCGCGACCGGTCGGCGCGATCTGTACGTTCATCGCAAGGGGGCTACGCGCGCCTTCGGTCCGGGACACCCGGCGGTTCCCGATCAGTACCGCCATGTCGGCCAGCCGGTGTTGATCCCTGGTGATATGGGTACTTCCAGCTATCTGCTGGTTGGGACTGAGCACGCTATGAACGAAGCGTTTGGTTCCAGTTGTCATGGTGCGGGTCGGCTGATGTCACGTCATGCCGCCATCAAGCGACACCCGGTGGACAAGGTGGAACGTCAGCTCAGAGAGAGCGGGATCTATCTGCGAGCCAAGAACCGTCGCCTCATCAGCGAAGAAGCGCCCGGCGCCTACAAAGACATCGACAACGTGGTTGACGTGTCGCACAAATCCGGGTTAGCGCGCAAGGTGGCCCGATTGCGTCCGCTGGGTGTGGTCAAGGGCTAAGCCGGCCCCGAGTAGATCGAAGATCTTCTACACAAAAACAGACGCTGCCTGATTGAGCCGTCGTTCCGCTTCCAACCAGTCCTGTTGGTCGTCTCCGTGAGAGTGACTACGGCTCTCATATACTGAGTAGGCGGTTCTTTCGACCAGTTCTCGTCGGCTGTCAGAATCGGAACTGTCGTGTATTACGACCGTAGCTTCCATTCCGTCCGCTGATCGGATTGTTAATCGTCGATCGGCTCCATCCTGGTCGCGCTCAACCATAATCTCCTTCGGATTGGTGATCGTTACGAGCGGTGCAGCGACTGGTTGGGCATCTGCGGTGGCGCCAAACAGTTGAACACCGTCGATCAACCGACCCTCCTTCTTAAGGGCCATCCCCATAAACGAGAACCGGCGTGTCGCCTCACCTGGCTCAGCGGTCGACCCCATCAGTTGGACTTCAGCCTCGCAGAATTGATTAGTGGTGCTGAATCTGCGGCAGAAGCGCGACCAATTGTTCCTTTTGATTGTGTTGGTCATTATACTCTCCTTGTATGCTGCGGTCGGAACACCCATCGGGTGGACGACGGCCCAAATCGTCTTGTTATTCCATGTTTTCGGTCGACCCGGTCGAATTCTTGAGTCCAGATATGGAGCTTCTGTCGGATTGCCATAGTCGTACACCGGCGACCAAAACGACATATTCTCGATCCTTTCACGTAACCCACCCGCCCCCTGAACACGTGTCTACGGTCGCATTTCGCTTGACATCGTCGAGCGTAGAGGGTATGTTTTTATATATATTTCATACTTCCGTCATGTGCCAAAACCGGAGGAAATCTCATGAAAAAGCATTTGTTATTTGTGCTCGTGGCGCTCTCTGTGGGCGTCTGCGTTAACGTCCAGGCCGGCATCACGTTGGACCACGTTGATGGTGTCGGGCCGACCGAAGACCAGTTAATGACTGATACGGACATACGATTCCATATCGGGCTGTTCAACGATCAGACGTTGGCAATACACGGGCTTGTGCACGGGTTTCAGGTTTACTCGCCCGATGGGGCTTCGTGGCAGCCGATCACATTGGATACGGCCAACCTTGGT
>DAOVOW010000085.1 GCA_030629485.1 bacterium | reverse complement strand
GATAACCGGTTTCTCTGTAGCCATGGTCCGTTTCAAGGCACAGTTGCCGTTACATATATCAGTCCGGAAAATCTCCGCGCATGTCTTTCCAATCGCTTCCTCAGCCTTGAAGCCCGTAATCCGTTCTGCAGCTTTATTGAGAAAGGTTATCTTCCAGTCCATATCGACGGCGAAAACACCGTCCGATATACTATCCACAACGGTCAACAACTTTCTGCAGAGATCTTCTTTAGAAGGCAAATGCTTCATCTTTCCGGTATTCCTGCTACGATTTCGAGTAGCCATTCCTCATATCTTAATAACTGTCCCGACTCCCCCCTGGATGTACATATCTGGATATAAGGACTTGATTTCCGGTATGTGCTGAGTGCAATGAGGAGGACAAACGGAATGCAAGCCCTGAATCAATCCGAACTCATTGAATTCATGCAAGCCACCGATCAACATGTACGGTTTCCCAAATTGAGCCGCAGCCTTCAGGATGTTTCCGACTCCCGGATGAGAACACCCGACAACAACTACCAGTCCTTGCTCGGTTTGAATGGCCAGCGACTGTTCCATATCCTCGAGTAACCCGGTGGTGTAGAAGTACTCATGCAGTTGTGTGGGTTTGTCTTCGTGAACGATTTCCCTGACGTGGAAAACGCCTCGTAGTGATGAAGGCGCGTACAGCGTGACGTTTTCATTAACATCAAGAAAGGCTGAAAGACCACCCGTATGATCGAAATGGATATGAGAGATAAACACTTCCCCAATGGAGTGCGGGTCGATCCCCAGGACATCCATGTTCTTGAGGAGAATGGCGCCACTTCCGCCGGTGTCAAACAGGATTCTCCGACCATAAGCCTCGATAAGACAGGAGAAGCCCCAGTCCGGTGTCAACGCCTGATCAGATGTCTCGTTATCGTAGATTATGGTGATCTTCATCTGTTTACGAACTCCTGCTGTTGGTTCATCACTGCCGGCTCGCACGCAATGGAGTTTCAAGCCGCATATTGATCGACAAACTTTCCTATGTCTCGATGTTTATCCCCTTCAGCACGATGTCACCTTTGGTAACGCCAAGGTCGTTCGCGATGATTTGGCATTTGGCCTTCAGTAGAAAGAAAATCGAGTGGTCTTCGTTTGAAAGACCCTCATAGTTTCCCTGGCCTTTGGCCAGAATGAACTCAGCGCTGTCAAGCATCTCTCTGAATTCCGAACTGCAGGTGCTGAGAATCGTACCGGGAGCATCAGTCCCAGAGGAAACAATAGTCGCGACTTTATCAATGCCTGCCTGGACGGCATCCTCAGCAGTTGCGTCGTTTATGACCGGCTTTTCTCGAACTATGTATGTAACCGGTTTGTTCATCTGCTCAATGAGAAGTCTGTCGAAAACGGTTTCGCCGGCGTTGTCACCAATGTACAGTATTCGCTCAGCTTTTGCCAGATAGTTCTTAAACACGCTGTAATCACAAATCGCGAAATCCATTTCCAATGATTCTTCTATTGCTGTATCGATATCAAAGGTGGCGTTGGGGCCGAAGTCAATCACGTTCCCGGCTATTGCAATCCGGATCGCGGTTAGCAGACTGTCGTCGGATTCCTCGATCGTTCTCTTCAGCGATGGGTATCGCGCAAGGGCTTGTCGCGTGTTTTCACGTTTCAGCTCTCGATATGGATCAGGATTCCCTGTTATTTCTCTTACCATCCGGTAAATCAATTCCCCTGTTTCCGGCGGCGTGCTTTCAAGGGAGATGTCACTCAGCATCGCGCCTAACTCATCAAGCACCCGCTTCTGCAATTGTTCATCATCGGTGGCGATTCGCCCCGCACGGAGGGCTTGCTCGAAAAAGCAGGGAATGCAGTCAAGATAAGATTTCATTCAATACCTCTGTTACGGGTAGAGTCGTTTTATTGCATCCACAAGATACGATTAGGAGTTCATTGGAACAAGTAGGTTAGGATCCCTGTGATTCTGACACAGGCGCAGCCTGTTCATAGGGGCGCACGGGGACGTACGCCGCGCACAATACTAGGGCTGTCTCAACTAGGTGAGGATCCCAGTGATGCTGACAGATGCGTGAACGTTAGCTGTGTCAGGTCCGAAAGAGACTTCACCTACCACATAATCCCCTAATACCAACATCTACATCAATGCCGTTGCCCACCCTCCCTCGTAACTCTCTGCAACGTCGCCATATAGGTCGATGCGGAAAAGTTGGCCAAACCGGACTCCCTTGTCCCTCAATGAAATACTCCGGAAACCCTTTCCATTCTTGGGAAGTTTTTGTCGATTTGAATGTCGCGAGGCCGTTTCCTGGCGTTAGGTATAAATGGAAATGGCCGCAAGTTCCCGGGCAGGAAATGGTCAATTCTCCAGCAGAGTGACGGAGTTGTCACTTTATTGGACAAGGGCGTCTAACCTGATATGGTTGAACGTCTTGACATGAGTTTAGGCTGACCTGGCCTGGGGAAAGCTCAAGAACCGAACAAAGCGGCTGTTTCTGCCTTCCACCGGATTTTTTTCAAGCCACAGCTTTGATCGCTCACGAGAACTTAGCGCGTCTGGAAATGGGATGTAAGACAACAGCTTAGCGGCAAGCTGACCGGACCTGAAAAGCTTTCGCTAAACTGCTAAAGGTGGTGTCTTTCGGGCACTTGGGTTGCAATTAGAAAAGGCAACCTCAAGGGACCGGAAGGCAGGTACGATGAACAGGGTACTTAACAGGATTGTATTTGTTTGGATTCTCCTCTTGGCACTGATGGCCATTTTGGGCCGCATGACGGTGGCCGCCCCTGACGGCGGTCGGACCGCCGCGGATTTCTTGCAGATTGGTATTGGTGCTCGAGCAGCCGGAATGGGCGGTGCGTTCACCGCGGTTTCGGACGACGCTGGGGCTGCTTACTGGAATCCGGCCGGCCTCACCGGTGTGAACGGCGGTGAAGTAGTGCTGGGGCATTTTTCCTGGTATCAGGATATCAAACTGGAGTACGGGGCGGTGGCCTTCAGGACCGGTGATCGTACCAGTCTGGCGGCCTCGATTACGTATTTGAGTTATGGGCAGATCGATGGCTACAATCTCGACGGCACTTCCTCAAACCAGGAAATCGCTGCCTATGATTGGACAGGTGGAATTTCACTGGGTTACAAGCTGAACCAGAGATTGTCGCTGGGAGCGACCGGCAAGTTTGTCAATCAGCGGTTGGACGATGTCAGTGGTTCTGCTTATGCGCTCGACCTGGGTGCTCGCTATGACTTCAATCGCTTCTCGGTGGCGGCAGTGCTGACCAACCTCGGCACGAAGATGGACTTCGCCGGTGTCTCCGAGGATCTGCCTACGGCCGCCCGCCTGGCTCTGTCGGTGCGGCCGTTTGGTGATGCCTTTGCAACTTCGGTTGAGTTTGACCGGCAGTTACACGGCGGCACTATCCTTCGGCACGGTGTTGAGTACAGTTATGAGGGCCGCTATTTCGTCCGAACCGGCTATGACTACCTGCCGAATGCCGACCAGCGCAGTTTTGGGCCTAGTCTGAGCTTCGGGGTCGGCGCCCGGTTCAGCCGAGCGCAGGTTGATTATGCTTTTACGCCGGGAGAAAAGTACGCCTCTGAAGATCTTCATCGTCTCTCACTGAAGTTTCAGTGGGGACAATAGCGTTTTGGAAAGTGCTCCTTGCTCGACGAGAAGACCGGTCATGAGCCGGTTTTCTTTTGTCCTCTGATTCATCATTAGACGCAACTGGTTGCAGATATTATACCGCTCTGCGCAGACAACTGCGGCTCTGCACTTACTTGCTTGCAGGATTTAATCAGTCTTTTATTTGGGCGTCAAAATCGCTACAGAACATGTTGTGGCTAAGTGGGTTACAGCCAGCCCGCGAGTTTCTCTAAATCTGGCAAACCTGTCTATCGGCTGCTCTCGTTGGCAGTGGTTTTGCTCAGCATACCAATGCGAACTGGAGGGACGCAATCTCCGAGAGTAAGCGTCCATACTGAAATAGTAAACAATACGGACTACTCTGCTACTGCGACAGCACTTCGGATTTGGTTAGGGATGAACAGCGAGATTAGCTCAAAGGCGAATATCAGTTCTGAGCCGGCGGTGGCTCTTCCGGTTTCCTCGGCTGGTTATGGCGTCCCTTCCGGAGTTCATACGGTCTCAATTGACCGCACCGGCAATCCGGCTCTTGGGATGGGGCAATATGCAAGTTACTATTACGGCGAGTATTTTAAGGGCATTATGTTTCTTCTGGCCACAACCATGTTTATATTGGTTGTGCCGGCGTTTTTGGCCAAGCCGGCTCGGTTGAAAGCTATGTTGAGTAGAGTTGCCAAGAGATCGATAGATATTATCGGTTCTTTGATTGGGATCATACTGACCCTGCCAGTGTGGATAATCCTGCCGGTTCTCATCAAGCTGGATTCCCGTGGTCCCGTATTCTATGTTCAGACTCGGGTGGGGCGCAACAGGCGGCAGCGTGACCGTCGATACTGCCAGCGAACCGATGTGGAAGATCATCGCAAGCGCCCCCGGCGGCGAGTCAATACCAACGGCGTGCCGTTCAATGTCTATAAGTTTCGTACCATGGTGGACAAAGCCGAGGCGCGATCCGGCCCGGTTTGGGCCACGGCCAATGATCCGCGGGTTACAACTCTTGGGGCGATATTGCGCAAAACTCGGCTGGACGAAATCCCGCAGTTCATCAATGTCTTCTTAGGTCAGATGTCTCTGGTAGGCCCGCGACCGGAGCGTCCCAACTTTGTTGAGAAATTCAGCTCCAAGTTCGATGATTACACCAGGCGTCTCAATGTCAAGCCGGGCCTCACCGGTCTGGCCCAGGTTGAGAGCGGCTACGATTCATCGGATGAGTCAGTGAGGATCAAGCTGGAACACGATCTCATGTACATTAACACCTGGTCGCTCTGGCTCGACATAAAGATTCTTTGCCGCACCGTAATCGTCGTTCTGACCGGGCGCGGCGCCTGTTAGGACGGTCCTCTAAATCGGCCCTCACCGTGGCCGAAACTTCCACCAGCTTTCTGTTTATTCAAACTTGTCCCGCCTCGATCAATACTGTATAATTCCGATAACGAATAAGGAAAACAGTTCAATTCGGGATAGCTCAATGGCGTTGAAAAGGATTTTGGCGACTATCCTGGTCGCAAGCATATCGTCGGGATCGGTCTTGGCACAGAGTGCGGCATGGGGGGATGTGGCGATCACGTCCAACCCTCCCGGGGCGCTGGCCACCCTGGAGGGGGAGGCAACCGTATCGGGCGTAACGCCCGCCAGGTTTCGGCACTTGCTGATTGGCGACTACCGGCTGGTGGTCCGAATGTACGGCTACGAAACTTACTCCACTCGTGTGTATCTCGATCCCACGCGAACAATGGAATTCAATGTTAACCTGGCTCCCAAGACACGTCTCAAAGCAACTTTGAGATCGATGATCATACCGGGCTGGGGGCAGTACTATACCGACCAGAAAACCAAGGCGTGGACGCTGGCTCTGTTGGCGGCCGGGTCAGCGGCGGCGTACTTGATTGCGGATAGTCGTTTCGACGACAAATTCGACGAATACCAAACGAGACTTTGCGAGTACGACGCGACCTCCAGTGTCGACGAACTGCAACGACTCCACCCCGGGCTTATGGCGGCCCAGCGCGATGCCTATGATGCTGAGAACGTGCGAAGAGTTACCATAGCCGTGAGCGTGGGAGTGTGGGCGCTCAACGTACTGGACAACTTGATTTTCTTCCCGCATCATCCGGAAGGGTTTAGAATCAAAGGGTTGACGGTGAAACCAACGACTGATTTCCGGAAGGTTGGGTTGTCGCTGACTACAAACTTCTAAGGCGGTGGATGATGATGACAAAGTTCATTCCCGGAACGGTCCTGATGATCCTGGCGTTGCTGGTGGCCTGCGATCGGTACCTTGACTCCAATGACCCGGTGCGGTCGCTGCCTGCGGATGTGTCCATACCAATCAACATGGAGGCGGTCATTGACGATGCCTCTGTGACGCTACGATGGGAGTTGACAGACAGCAGCGATGTCGCGCAATTCCGCGTCTATGTCGCCGACAATGAGAACGGTGAGTTTGTCCTTCGGGATTCGACCTCGAGCTACAGTGTCACGCTGGATAACTTGCTTTTGAACCAGCAGCATTACTTCCGCGTAACTACGGTCACCACGGCCGGCCTGGAGTCGTCGCCGTCTGAAATCGTTTCTGCGACGGCAGTTCACCTGTCGATCAGTATCAACAACGACAGCGAGTACACCAGGCAACGGGATGTGCAGGTGCAGATATATACCGGCGTCGCAGCGTTATATGTGGAGTTGTCGGAGCAAGCCGATTTCTCCGACGCCGTATGGGAGAGATTCGGCGTCACCAAGTCGTTCGAACTCTCCGAGGATGATGGTGTCAAGACAGTGTACGTGCGGATGCAGTACGCCGATGGTTCAGAGACCGGCGCGTCGCTCTCAGACGATATAACGTTGGATACCTATGCCGAGATAACATCGGTAACATTTTGGCCGCAATCTGATACGCTCAAAGTTGGTCAGACTACCACTTTCAGAGTCGATGCCGGTGAAACCGGGGGAGAGGCTTCGGTTTCGTTTGAGTCGGTCAGGGATTTCGAATTACATGATGACGGCGCCGACGGTGATGTGATTGCTGATGATGGTGTCTACTCCGGCACATACACAGTGCCGCACGGTGTGAATGCTCTTGATGCAATAGTTACCGGTTCGTTCACTGATGCGGCGGGCAACAGGGCGGAGGATCTGGTATCCGAGTCGCTGTTGAACATCAACATGCCACCTGACGCCGTGACATTGGCGGTTAGCTTTGGGGTTGATACTTCGACGGTCGTATTTACATGGACGACAAGCTCCGAGACTGATTTCGAGAGTTATCGGTTGATCAATGAAGCGACGGGCATTGATGAACCTCTAATGATCGCCACATCATCATCGACAAATCGCTTCGAAATGAGTAACCCCCCGATCGATAGTAAGTACATCATCTTCGTATTTGACCTTCATGGAGATTCAGCGGCATCTAACACGGTGACGGCACCTTAGCGGCTGGCTAAACCGGGACCCACCATGAGCCTCGTCAGGTCCATAAACCGGCTGATCATGCTTTTCATAGACACCTTCCGTCAAGTCGGACGGGGGCGAATTTGGCTGGTGTTGGGGCTGTTCTTCCTGCTTAACTGGTTGGTTTTGTTCGCACATTATAAGGCAATGTCGCCGGTCTTCTATAGTCCGATCAAACTCTGGGCGGAGTTCTTCGGCGCTCGAGAGGCCACCGGGTTTTTCCATTACCCCGGTCATTTTCTGATTCTGCCCATCCTGTTCGACTGGGCCAAGCTGGTTGTTGGGCTCGTTCTCGAGGGGGCGGTTCTGGGGTTGGTGGCCCTGATGTTCTTCGATAGTTACCTTGAGGTCGAGAAGCCGGAGTCATCCCCGCTGAAGTTGGTGCTCTCGTCCTGGGGGCAGCTCATCCTGGGCTGGGTTTTGCTCAATGGACTGATGCTTGCGGCGACCCTGATTCTTCCCCAGTATCTGGTCGACTGGTTATGGGGATCGCCTCGGAGGATGATGGTCTTCGAGTTCGGAATAATGCCGGGCATCTTCACCCTTATGCTGGCCAT
>DAOVOW010000084.1 GCA_030629485.1 bacterium | reverse complement strand
TCTTGCGACTGCCGAAGGCAGGCGTGTGAACTGCCGGCCCAGAGAGTCTGATTACAGCAACCGGTTGCAGCAGATCGTCGGGTCACACCGTCGATTGCATCGACGCCAAGACCCGACGAAACGATCTTTTGGGACAGCCTCGGGTCGCCCTACACCACCCACGAATCATGAGATTGCCAGGTTCGCCTTCGGCGAACTCCCAATGACCGGCTTTCAGTATCTTCAACACTACCATGCGGCTGCATGTGGTTAGTGCAGATTTTTTGGTGGCTTTTGTCGTCCCGACTGAGTTTATTACGGCAACCCGGGCTGTATGAGGACGTAAACCGATTGTAATGCGTCACGTCGATAAAATCAGGAGCCGCCGGTTACCAGGGTACTTATATGCTGTGGTAGCTACACTGTTGTGTCTGGCGACTGCGATCATGCCCGCCCAGGCCGCCAATTTCCTCAAAGGTAACCACGTCCACCTGACCAGTCTACACCGAATAGACGGCGACGTATACGCCGCAGGGGAGACGGTCACAGTCGATGGATCTATCGACGGCGATCTGTTGGCGGCGGGCGGATCGGTAACCTGCGCCGGCGAAATCACCGGGTCGGAAAATGTCGCTGCCGGTGATTTCTCCCACACCGGTCGCGTTGATGGGTCCATCCGCGTGTTTTGCAGCGAGGCGGAGATCGAGGGATACGTCGGACGCTCAGTCCTGTTCGTGGGCAGCATCCTGAAAGTGGGGCAAGCAGCTATTATCCGCAAGGATATCAATGCCTACGGCTATCGTGTCGACCTGGCCGGCACCGTGATGGGGAACGTCAAAATCAAGGCGGAGCGGATCAAGATCAGCGGGCAGATCGATGGTGATGTTGTGCTTGATGCCGACGAGTCGATAGTCATCCGCGCCCCGGCTGTTATCCGCGGCAACCTCACCTACTCAAGCGCGGAAGAACTTGATCTCGAAGCCGCCGGGGTGACAGTGCTCGGAGAGGTTACTCGTCTGGAACCGAAAGATGAAGTGGATGCGGCCGACCAGGAGGCCGAGGAGTTGACCGACACAGTATTGCGGTTCTCGCGCTTGTTTGCCGCCTTTCTCTTTGGCCTGATACTGATCTGGCTCTGTCCCACCTACCTCCAGGAGGCGTTCACACAACTGCGCCGACGTTTCATGGTCAGTGTTGCCACCGGCCTGCTGGCCGCGGCGGCGGTGGTTATGAGCGCGGCGGTATTACTGGTAGCTATTATTCTGAGTGTTGTCGGACTTATTATGTCATCGGGTGACCAAGCCGCCGGTGGCGCCGTGCTCCTGATATTCTCCACCCTGATGGTACCGATCACCAGTTTTACCGTTGTCACGGGAGGCGTGCTGTTTTATGCGGGCAAGCTGTTGCCGGCGTTTCTGGTCGGGTATGGACTCATCCGTATCTTCAAACACCAGCCCAGGCAACTGGGCAAATGGCAACTGCTGATCGGTCTTGCTTTCATGAGCGGTTTCTTTGCTATTCCGTTAGTCGGGCTGCTGTTTTATCTGGCAGCCGGCATCATCGGCGCGGGCGCGATAATTCTCGGCATCAAGAACTGCCATCGAAACGGTACAAAGAGTCTCGCCGTACCCGATCTTTCCCAACCGGGAAACCCGCCCCCGTCGACACCCAAAGAATAGTTGCGAAGACACTAAAGCCCCCCGACGCTCCCCCGTCCCCGCGGGTCCGAAGTGCCGGTCATCAAGCCATCCTCAGCGATATACACCGCCTGCAGATCGCTAAACGGTTCCTGCTCTTTGACGTTGTGTCCGCGAGCGATCAGCCCCTGGATAGTGTTGATATCGAACCGTCCCTCCTCCAGATAAAGTATGTCCGGTAACCACTGATGATGGAAGCGAGCCTGAGCCACCGTCTCAGCCAAACTCAAGTGAAAGCGTGTGAAGTTCACGATTGCCTGGGCAACCACGGTGATGATTTTGGAACCGCCGGGACTGCCCAACACCATGAACGGTTGCCCATCTTTGAACACCAGGGTAGGTGACATCGATGAAAGCATCCGTTTGCCCGGCTCAATCTTGTTGGCCTCCCCTCCGATCAAACCGTACAGGTTGGGATAGCCGGGCTTGATCGAGAAATCATCCATCTCGTTATTCAAGAGAAAACCGGCCCCCTCCACCACCAGTTTGCAGCCGTAAGCAGCGTTGAGCGTGTAGGTAATCGCGACCGTGTTGCCGGCTGAGTCACAAACGGAGTAGTGCGTCGTCTGCTCCGACTCCCCGGAGATCGGAGCACCGGGGCTTATTTGCTGCGATGGTGTGGCCTGGTCTTTGTCGATCAAGTCGGCGCGGTGCTCCAGGTAGGGTGGGGCCAGAAGCCCCTTCGGGACATCGTAGAAGTCCGGATCACCGAGATGCTCGGAGCGATCGGCAAACGACAGCCGGGCCGCCTCGGCAAAGAGATGGATATACTCGACTGACATCGGCGACAGGGTCGCGAAATCATACGGCTGCAACAGCGACAGTATCTGTCCGATACAGATACCTCCGGAACTGGGCGGCGGCATCGAATAAACTGTCAGCGAGTCGAATTGGAAAGCGATCGGCGTCCGCCACACCGACTTGTAGTCTTTCAGGTCGTCGTGACTGATCAAGCCGCCGTGCTCCTGCATGCAGCTTACGATTTTGTCCGCAACCGTTCCCTTATAGAAGCCGTCCGGACCTTCAGCAGCGATGGCGTACAGGGTGCTCGCCAGGTCCGACAACACCAGGCTATCACCCGCGCTGGGTGCATCTCCCCCGGTCAACAGCATTTGGGCAGTCGCCTCAAAACCAGCCAGGCTTTCTCGGTGCTTCTCCAGCGAAGCAGCCAGGTAATCGTCCACCAGGAATCCGGTTTCGGCTAGTTGCGCCGCCGGTGTCACCAACTGTTCCCAGGGCAGCGAGCCGTGTCTCTGCCACAGTTCGTACAAACCGGCCACCGTGCCGGGGACACCCGCCGCCAGAGCACCGGTGGTGGAGGCATCCGGACGCACCTGGTCGTCATCCTCGAGATACATCTGCTCAGATGCCCCGGCCGGGGCGGTTTCGCGAAAATCGAGCGCCTCTACCAGCCCGCCGTGACCGTCGCGGACCATAGCAAAACCGCCACCACCGATATTTCCTGCCTCGGGATGAACCACGGCCAGGGCAAAACCCACCGCCACGGCGACATCGAAAGCGTTCCCGCCCGCAGCGAAAATCTCCACTCCCACCTGCGTGGCAACAGGCGCCCCCGTGACCACGATTCCCCGTTTATAGTAGCGTGATAGTTCGATCCCCGCACAACCGCATAGTTGCACCAGAAACAGGATCGTTATAAATGTCGAGACAAATGACGCTACGCGTGATTTTCTGGAAAGCATGACCGCTTCCTGTCGACCCTCACCGCCTTTCGACGAGGAAAATGTATCCGTCGGGAAAACTGACCTGAAGCGCGATACCGTCCTTCAGTTCTTTGGCGGTGGTTCGGATTGGTTTACCTTCTTCCAGATCAAACAGGTTAGTGAGTTTGACGCGGGGTGGCTTGAATCCGACCGCTTTGAGGTCGGCCTTCACGATTATCTCTTTGCTGCCGCGCTCGATGCCGTCGGACAGATCACCCGGCGGCGGCGCCACGACGAACATCAGACCCTTCCTCTCTCCCATCTGAAAAGCGATATCAACTGAAGGATCGCTGCAATAGACGAAGGGGACAATCCCCTCACCCTGCAAGACTGTTTCCAGGAACGAGAGCTTGGAGTGGTTGCCCCCGGATGCGATGTCAAAGGTGAACATATACAGATTCCCCTTGAAGCGTGACGAGGACACACCGACCAGCTTGGTGCCGTTCTTGCACAACTTCCTGACTTTGGCATCGTCGGTGGTTCGGATCGAGCCGTAGACGTAGGTCGGGAAAGATATATTCTTGTACTGGGCGTTGCCGATTCCGTTGTCGACGGTGGTTTTGATGCGGAAATGGTTGGCCAGGATCCTGCAGTCTCGCAGTTGATCGTCATAGCGCGGCATCAGGCCACACATCACCACCGTCACGCCGGACTTGACCAGATCAACGATGGCCTCCTGATCTTCTTTCGCCATTACCTCCGTCGATGGGATGAACACCAGCCGGTAGTCTTTCAGCGTTTCCCACTCACGGTTCTCGCGGACACCAAAGTTGATCTTGAGACGCATCAGATCGCGACAGAAGCCGGTGGTGGTGTCGTCAAGCAGCCGAGGGATATAAGGGAACAGCTTTTTACCGGAAATCATCCTCATCCAGTCGTAGAGCCGATTGCCGACAACAGCCACGTGCTCGATCGACTCCATCTCTTCCAGTCCTATGTCCGCCATTGCTGTGTTGCAATCCCTGATCACACTGTAACCGTCGGATATGGTACCGTCATTGTGCAAAGGCGCGCCGTGCCAGTGATCCCGATCCACAAACATGTAGTGGTTGAGCCCCTTGAAACCAGCAGCCAGGCTGGCCGCCAGGTAAAAGCGCCGCTGATGAGTTGTGATCGGAGCCATTAGTTCCTCTCGCTCCGGATCTTGCGCCTCGGAACCGGAGGTGAACGAAGTGGCGAAGGCGAATCCGTACTCGGAGTGGAGAAACCGAGCCTTCATGGTCAGATCGAAATAACTACCGCTCGGGAAAACGTTGGTGCCGAGAAAAGGAGAACGATCCTCAGGAACCAGATTGAAAGCCGGCAGGAGACTACCCGGCCGGAAATAGAGCGAACGAAAGATCAACGGTTCGACAGTGTAAGCGGTGAAAATATCCTCAAGTGTTTCCAGGTAGGTGGCCAGAATGTGCTGGCGGAACTTCATCCAGTCGATCACTTTGACGAACTGCTTAGGCTCCAGATCGCTGAACTTACAGGGAGGTTCAACCGATTCAAAACTGCTGTTTTTCTCGCGGTAAGCCGCGTTAAGCTTCTTAATATCGTTATAAAGGCTTTCCAGGAAAGGTCCATAGTACTCGGCCAGCACCTCAGGATTGTAATCTGCACTGTCCGGCTCCAGGAGCCGACCAAACGAGGTTTCGTAGTCCAACTCGACCATGAAAATCGGCCCTCGCGGGTGGACGTAATTCTTGGTCGTCTCGATGAAATTCTTGAAGAAGCTCTTGACATGGAACAAGTACGTCTTGTGCAAATAGCTCGGCAGGTATCCACCGTTCACGCCACAATCGTCGGGAAGTTTTCGCTCCTGTCCGGCGGCGTCGCGCGCGAACGCCTTGAGATCACTGAAGACGAATCTCGGCAAACCACCATTCTCCAATTGACCATGTACGATCGGCCCGGGTCGCAAAATCACCTTGAATCCGAACTCCCGCGCCAGTTCGAGAAATACAATCAGGTCCTTGGAAGGATCAGTAACTCCCAAAAAATCGAGGTGTTTTCTTTCGTCCTGGTGGACATTCCACGGCACTGCCGTCGAGATGATGCGAAACCCGGCCCGCTTGATTCGTTCGAAGCAGATGGACCAGTACCGCTTATCGATTCTGAAGTAGTGCATCTCAACCGAGAACGGCTGATATGTCTCTTTGCCGATAGAGAACTTGTTTCCGATTACGCCTAACATATATCCCTTTGTCTTCCAATAGCTTACGTCTCGTTTCCGGTCTCGAACAGACTATTATAGTACGGAAATCATACCTCGAAGTCAATCTAAATCTTGTATCTTATTGACAAGCAACTACTTAAATCTCGAGGCCCGGTTCTCCGGCATCGCCGATCTCACAACTATGGTGCGGGCATAAACAAAAAAAGTGCACGCCGCCGTGCCGCCCAGGATTTCGATAGCGAAGAGGCCTCCGCACACCCCTATGCCCTTCTGGGGCTATGTCTTAGTGAGGTTTGCAAGCCTATTCGTATGCAGGGGCCGAGGTGTCACAAAAAAACCCCCGACTGAGGGGCTTGTTGAAAAACCCTAATTACGTTGTGTCGGGTCTTGGACACGCTGAAAGCGTGGTTGTGACCCGACACCTAACTCCTTGTTGGACAACGGTGGCGGGTCACACGAATTCGCTGACACGAATTCGCAAGACCCACCACAACACGCAAAAGGGACTTTATCAACACTCCCTGAGCCGGGGGGTGATATCGAGCGATTGGAGCTACTTGAGCAGCACCATCTTCTTGGTCTGTGCGAAGTTCTCGGTTTCCAGTCGGTAGAAGTATATGCCGGATGCGCTTGGTTGTCCGCTGGATGATCTGCCATCCCATTCAGCGACGTAGCTGCCCGCCGCGAGAAGCTCGTTCACCAGTGTGGTGACCCGCTGTCCGAGCATATTGTACACGGTCAGAGTGATGTGAGTTCTGGTCGGCAGGTCAAAGGCTATCTCGGTATTCGGGTTGAACGGGTTGGGGTAGTTCTGGCTGAGGGAGTAGGTGGTGGGGAGGTTGTCGCCTCCGGTTTCCTTGACAGCCGTGACCTCATCATTGATATGGACCCGGTACGACTGTTGCAACGATGTGAAGCTTCCACCGGTGGGAGTCAAAGTGACAATGGCGGTATGCCACGTGTCGAATTGCAGGTTACGACCATCTGATTGCACAACCAGAGTCTTTGGGGTTGTCCCCGAACTCGGCGTAATACTCAGCCAGGCCGAATCCGCGTTAGCCGAGAAAGGTATAGCGCTCACACCATCGGTAGCAGTCACGATCAACGTTTCCGGAGGGGCCTGGTTACCGTCCTTGGCCCATGCGAGAAAACCCCAGTATGGCATGGCCGAAATCAACGGCTGTACCGTGAACATGCATGGAACCTCTAACGGCGAGTTACTAACTCCGTCCGCCGTTACTGTGATAGTGTCGAAATACTGACCAGCCGACAGCCCGGTGACGTCGGCCGAGACGGTCAACGTCAATGGTGTCGTACCACCCGCTTGCGGCTCGACTTGAAGCCAAGCCTGGTTATTTGCCACGGAGACATCAAGCACGCTGTCGGTATCGAAGGCGTCGATTTGCAACGACTCGTCGGCGGGTTGAACCTCCTCCTGAGTTGTGAGGGTCACTACGCCTGGCGACGGGATCAAACATTGCGCCCCGTTGGAGTCCAAAACAGTAAAGCAGTGGGGGCCATCCCAAGTGGGCAAACGATCACCTATCAGAATGCTGTCGACAATGCCGCCGTCCCATAGCCAAAGTCCGGAAGGAGGATAATATGCCGAGTCCAGACAGACGGTTTCGCCGTGGTCTTGGGCCGGTATCGGCCCAATCGTAATAGTGAAAGCGGTGTCATCGAAACCGGCCAGAAGGCCCGTCGCCGACATTGTGGCGCCACCAAAACCCAGGGTATCAGCCCCGGAGCCGGTCAAACCGAATTTGTTTACAACCCAAATCAGATCAAAGTCGCTCGATCCAATAGTCCCGAGATCATTGTCGCCTACAGTCGTATCCCAAGTAGCTCCGTTCGGAGAATAGACGCGAAAACCGTTAGTGATACCCTTCATGGGGTATGTTCCGTTGTTCGTCAGGCGAAGGTAGAAGGTTAGCTGCTGATTCGTATTCAGTGAACTCGGCCCATACAAGCCCACCACGCTATCGAGAGAAATGGCGAAGTCGGAGGCCACACCGGAGGACCACGACACCAATGACAGGAGGATCACAAGAGATAGTTGCTTCATCTAAATCAGGCTCCATGTTG
>DAOVOW010000409.1 GCA_030629485.1 bacterium | reverse complement strand
TCCGTCTCGCCGAAGGCCCGCCGTAGGAGGGAACCCGCCACTGTCGGCAGTCCGCCGCGGCGGACTGCCCTACAAGACTTAAGAGCGAAGTCGAAGGGTGTGCTAACTCTTACAAAAAACCGCTTGACTTATGGGCCGTTGCTCCCTTTTTTCGCCAACGTTATTTGTGAAATCGGTCACAAAGCCGATTCGCAGAATTAAGGAAGCGTGCGATGTCCGAGTACCTGGCGGTCTTGATCTTTATAGTTGTCGGCGCCGGGATGGTGCTGTTTACTTTCTTCCTGGCCCGCCTTCTGCGGCCCCACAATCCCTACCCGGAGAAAAATGTCAACTACGAGTGCGCCGAACTCCCCATCGGCAGTTCCTGGATCAAATTCCACAATCGCTACTATATCTTCGCGCTGATCTTCGTCATCTTCGACGTCGAGGCGGTTTTTCTGTTTCCGTGGGCAGTGGCTTACGGTCAGTTGGGCTTGTACGCGCTGGTCGAGATGGTGATATTTATTTTCATTCTATTGTTTGGTCTTCTGTATGCCTGGAAAAAGGGAGTGTTGAAGTGGGCCTGATCAAGAAGGTACCGGTATATGCCGAGCATGTCCCCGGTGGCGGGTTTGTAGCCACCCAGCTTGAGTCTATCCTGAGTCATGCCCAGGCATGTTCGATGTGGTACTTGCTTTTCGCGACTGCCTGTTGTGCTATCGAACTGATGTGCACCGGTGCTTCCCGCTATGACTTCGACCGTCTCGGCATGATTTTCCGCCCCACGCCTCGGCAGGCCGACCTGATTATCGCCGCCGGTACTATTACGAAGAAGATGGCCCCACGTCTCAGGCGGCTATACGACCAGATGGCCGAGCCGCGCTACGTGATCGCTATGGGTGGCTGCACTATCAGTGGCGGCCCATTTTACTATGACAGCTACGCCGTCGAGAAAGGGATCGACCATATTGTGCCGGTCGATATCTATATTCCCGGTTGCCCGCCGCGGCCGGAGTCTCTCCTTGAGGGATGCCTGCATCTTCAGAAGAAGATAAAGTCCCAAAAGCTTGCTGACTGGCACGAGAAGTAGCATGACCCGAGACGAACTCAAAGAACATATCCTCAAGAAATACGACGGGCTGCTGACCCCTCTGGAGACAGGCGTCTTTGACCTGATGTTCGAAGTCAAGCCGGCCAACCTGACCAGGGTCGCGCGGATGCTGCGCGACGACGAGCAACTCAAGTTCGATTTTCTGAATAACATCGCCGGGGTTGATACCGGTGAGCAGTTCGAGGTTGTCTACTCGCTGTCGTCCATCACCAATAATCTTCGCCTTGATTTCAAGCTGGTGCTTCCATACGACGAGGCGGTGGTCGATTCGGTCAAGGATATTTGGACCGCTGCTGACTGGCACGAGCGTGAGATTTGGGAACTGTATGGTATTGATATCAACAACCACGATAACTTGAAACGATTCCTTTTGCCCGATGACTGGGACCAGGGATTCCCGATGCGCAAGGACTGGGACGCGCCCGACTTTGTGCGGATGCCGGAGCTATAGGTTGGCTGAACTGCGAACAGAAGAGTTCATGGTCAACATGGGGCCGCACCACCCCTCGACGCATGGCGTCTGCCGGTTAATCCTCACCATGGATGGTGAGAAGGTCGTCGCTATCGAACCGGTGATCGGGTATCTGCACCGCGCTATCGAAAAGATTTGCGAGAACCGCACCTATCCTCAATGTACGCCATTGATGGATCGCTTTGAGTACGTCACCGCGATGGCTTCCGATCACGTTTACGCCCTGGCGGTGGAGAAACTGGCCGGGCTTGAAGTCCCCGAGCGGGCGGAGTACCTCCGGGTCATCATGGTCGAACTCAACCGGATCGCATCGCATCTGATATTCTGGGGTGTGACCGCGATGGACATCGGCGCCTACACGCCGTTCCTGTATGGTCTGCGGGAGCGCGAAGATATCGTAGATCTGTTCGAGATCACCTGCGGCCAGCGGTTGACCTATAACTACATCCGCATAGGCGGTGTCTCCAGAGATATCCCGCCGGAATTCGTGCCGAACTGTCGTGAATTTCTGAAGAAGATGTGGGACAAATTCTCAGACTACGAGGGTCTGCTGAACGAGAACCCGATCTTCATGGTCCGCATGAAAGGAGTCGGCGTGCTTACGCCCGAAACGGCCATCGCCTACGGTGCTTCCGGACCGGTGCTGCGGGCTTCAGGTGTCAAGTACGATGTTCGTCGCAACGATCCTTACTCCGTCTACGACAAGTTTGATTTCGAAATACCCACGCAGCCGAACGGCGACTGTTACGATCGGTTCATCCAGCGCCTTGATGAGATGAAGGAGTCGCTGAAGATTATCGAGCAGGCGCTGGACGGCCTGCCCGATGGTGATATTAAATGCAAGGTCAAGCCTAAGTTCAAGCCGCCGGAGGGTGAGGTTTACTCACGGATCGAGAGTGCTCGTGGTGAGATGGGTGTGTACATCCGTTCCGACGGCACTACCAAACCAGTGCGATTGAAGTTGCGCGGCAGTTCCTACAATCATCTTATGCTGATGCCTGAGATCAGCACCGATGTTTTGATCGCCGATGTGGTGGCGATTTTCGCCACCCTCGATATCATCATGCCGGAGGTGGATCGATGAACCTCCCGATTCTGGCGGTGGGCGAGCTTGACGGCGTTTTCAGGTGGCTGAATGAGTTGCTGGTCTCGACCGGTCTGCCACAGCCGTGGCAGGACGTGGTCATGTACACAGCCCTGAGTGC
>DAOVOW010000265.1 GCA_030629485.1 bacterium | reverse complement strand
TGGTGCTGAACAAACCGGCAGGTGTGATGACCACGCTGCATGACCCGTTCAAACGCCGCACTGTGCGCCATCTGGTCAAGAAAGTGCGACAGAGAGTCTACCCGGTCGGTCGTCTTGACTATGACACCGAGGGGGTGCTGTTGCTGACCAACGACGGTGAATTGGCGTACCGTCTGACTCACCCCAAATACCAGATCGCGCGGCTGTACGAGGCTAAGGTCAAGGGGCAATTTGTTCAAACCGATGCCGATCGGATCGCCTCAGGAATAAAGCTCGAGGACGGCGCCATAGGCCGGGCGCGCGTGCGTACCATCCATCAAAGCAAGGAATCGTCACGTGTCCGCCTAATTCTGACCGAGGGTCGCAAGCGTGAAGTGAAACAACTCTGCAAAGCGGTCGGGCATCCGGTGCTGAAGCTAAAGCGTCTGGAGTTTGCGGCGATTACCACCACGGGCCTCGCCATCGGTAAATGGCGTGAGCTTACGGCGGCTGAGGTGAAAAATCTGAAGCAGATAGTGGGCCTGACATAGCGTGACAGGTTCCCGCCGGTCGGCGAGAGACAAGCCACGCCGCTACGCGTAAGAAATCCTGTGGGCGGCAGACGCCCTGAGGTTGTCCCAAAAGTTCGTTGCCTCTCTGCCCGATCGGTACCTCACACAGAGTACCAGCGTCGGATGGGTCTAACATTTTTCCACCTTAAGAAAACCCACCTGTCGCTCCGCTTTAGATGGGGTACCAGTACCAGTGACTCGGAATCGCGGCTCGTTCCCCACGGCCGATTCGGTAAGGAAAGTGATTTATCTGGCGTTACAGCAAATCTCGTAGAAGTGGAAGCGGCCGATCAAGGATTGGGTCGCAGCCCTGAACCGCTTTAGCATTATGTTCGAGGGAAGGATATAGCAATCGTGAACCGGTCGCTTACACGAAATTCCGGACACGCTCCGAGAATAATGAAAAAGGACTGCCTCACGCAAAATCACCGTTGACTTTTATCATAGTAGACAGCCTCTTCATATCCGTCAGGAAACCACGTTCAAGCAGGGCGATCTGAAGATCACGCGGTTACAACATGGGCACGTCATTATGCAGGCTACTTAAGGGGCAGAACACATAGACCTTCATTCAGTTAATGGGCATAAACGTTTGACATTGTTGCTTCGGTCAACCATACTGGCGGCATGGATCATTCGACGAAGAGCCCACACACGTTCCATATTCCGGTGATGGGCACCGGTTTCAGTATTGACACGCCTCTGAAAGTGGCGAAATACGGTATCTCATCCGTGGTCTCCCTGGTCGATGATGTTCTCATAGAACAGATGCGGCGATTCCATTGTGAAAGGCTTGGCATGCCGTACGTAGAAATACCTGACAGCGACGAAGATCCCCGAGCCAACCGCATCACCGCCTACCTGGAACTCTTGAGTGAGGTGGTCCGTGGTCAGGTTAGAGCCCTGCAGTCCTCACCATTTGAGTCAGGGAGCGAGATTACGCGCTATTTTGAGATGCTTCCGGAGGCACCGCTGAAGCGTTCCTATCTCGAGATGCTCACGATATCGGACCCAATACAAAAGACTAAACTGCAAGACACTCTACGCAGTCAGGCGGTTCCGGGCAGCATTGATGTGAACATTATGACCAAGCTGGACCGCAACATCTACCACGGCGGAAAGAAACTGCCGCCGGAATTCGCCGATGCCATGGCTGCTCTGCGAGGTTACGCCAGGAGCGGATTGCGATCATCCATAATCTTCTCGGCAGGCATTAACCGACGCCTTTTCAGTTATCTCGCCAAGTTCGACGATTTCCTCCCCGATGACCGCGGCATTCTCCGTAAGAAAATCGTTCTGAAGGTGAGCGACTTCCGCTCAGCCATGATCCAGGGCAGATATCTGGCCAAAAGAGGACTGTGGGTTTCGGAATTCAGGATTGAATCGGGGCTCAATTGTGGTGGTCACGCCTTCCCTTCTGAAGGATACTTGATGGGTCCCATCCTGGATGAGTTCAGGCGCCATAAGACGGAACTGATCGATGATCATCACGAAATCTACAATCGGGCACTTGCCGCCATGGAACGTCTCCAGGTTCAGTCACCGCACGAAGTTCGCATCACGGTACAGGGCGGCATAGGCACCGCCGATGAAAACAGGTTCCTCCTGCAACACTTCAGGGTCGAGGGCACCGGCTGGGGAACGCCCTTTCTGCTGGTCCCGGAAGTAACAAATGTGGACGACGGTCACCTGGAGAAACTGTCAGCCGCCGGTGACAGCGATGTGTACCTGAGCGACCGCTCCCCGCTTGGCGTCCCCTTCTGGATATTGCGCAACTGTGGAAGTGAAGAGTTACACCGCCGGCGGATCGACACCGGCAAACCGGGTAGTCCGTGTCCGAAAGGCTATCTGGCAGCCAATACCGAGTTTACAGAGGTCTCGATCTGCCAAGCATCTCGACTCTATCAAAATCGGAAGCTCCGGCAGCTTTCAGAGTCCGACCATCCCACGGACCAGTTGAGCGCCCTGAGGGAAAGGGTATTGGCCAAATCCTGCATCTGTCATGGGGTTGGCGGCGGCGCGACTTTGAAACTCGGGATAGATCCCAAAGCGAACCCGGCCATCTGCAGCGGCCCGAACATTGCGAACTTCTCTAAAGTCGCATCTCTGGAGGAAATGGTTAGCCATATCTACGGACGTTTATCTTTGCTGAGCAGTTCCGACCGCCCGCACATGTTCATAAGCGAACTGTCAATCTACGTTGATTACTTCCGTCAGGAAGTTCAGGAAGCATCGGAGGGATTGGTAGACAGAACAGCGAAATACTTCAGGGAGTTCAAACACAACCTGATCACCGGTATCGATTACTACCGTAATCTTGCCGAACAGTTCAGTGTGGAGCAGAAGGAACGGTTTCTGTCGGAACTCGACACCCTGTTCTCGGAGATAGAAGACGCTCTTCCGGGGACATCTGCGGTCATATCGATCGAAAGCGCCACATAGTCTCAATCGTCCATTAGACAGGCTCGCGGGCAACGCGGTTGCGGAATGGCAGACACTAGGGACTTAAGACCCAACCCAGACAATTCGACAAGTGACGAAATGACAATGAAATACAAAATTAGCCAAATAGTCAGCGCACGATTCTTCAAGTATCAGTTTGGATCAACTTGGACCACTTTAGACAGAAAGTGGTCACAAAATGGTCACACGGCTGGAGGTTGCTAGTGGAGTGTGATAGTCTATAACCCAAGCGCTGAACCTTCTCGCTCACCCAATAACTGTTACAGCGCCGCTGTCTTGCCTGGTGTCGCCTCGTTTCCAACTGGCAACTCATTCCAGTTCTCAGTGCGAATGGTCACCGTTTGGTCACAGAATCCAAGCGATGCCTCTGATTAGGAAACACCGGTGGGGACCATAGGGCGTCATTTCATGGTAGTCTCAATATCACTCTCTGCGAACTTCTGTGAGATTTGACTTCTGAATCCGATTGCACTGGTAGACGGCTCAGAAGAGGTCGTTGGAAGAGAATCGATTGTGGATGACACCAAACCGCTTCTAGCAGATAGCAGAAATCGAAGCACTTGGTTCACGGATGGATACCAAGGTGGTTGACTTGTCGGCGGGAATTCCTTTCTTTGATCAATGCTTATCCATAATCCACAAGGAGCTTCTGATGCGAGTTTTCAGATTCGTCATTGTTGTTGGATCACTGATGTTTGCGGGTCCAGTCGCTGCTGACGAGGTGCGGCTGTTACGTTTTCCTGACGTGAGCAGCGACCGAGTTGCCTTTGTCTACGCGGGAGACATATATGTTACCGCTCGAAGTGGTGGCCAAACCATTAAGCTGACCGACCATGAAGGTCTGGAGTTGGTTCCGAAGTTCTCACCCGATGGTCAACGGGTTGCTTTCACCGGTCAATATGATGGCGACATGTCGGTCTATGTGATGCCGGTTGACGGAGGGGAGCCCAAGCGGTTGACGTATCACCCTGGCATTCAGCGCACCAGCGATCGTTTTGGCCCGGAAAATCTGGTCATGGGCTGGCATCCCGATGGAGACAGGGTGCTGTTCCGTTCCCGGAAGGAAACCAATGACTGGTGGGACGGTCGCGTCTATCTCGTGAGCGTTCAGGGAGGGTTACCGAAAGCGTTGCCCATGGACCCGGCCGGATTCACCAGCCTCTCTCCCGATGCTGGCAAGGTTGCCTACTGCCC
>DAOVOW010000389.1 GCA_030629485.1 bacterium | reverse complement strand
GGTCGACTTTTCACACAAGTGGGCAATGCCACGGGCAGCTTTGTGGCGGCTCTCACACTCGATGGTGACAGCACTATCTGGCTTACCGGGTACAGCAGTCAGGGGCAGTGGGGTCTGGCCCCCACGGTTTATGACGGCCGAGTCGTCATCTGCGGCAATTTTTATTGGGGGTCTCATTGCTTTGACGCATTCACCGGTGAATTTCAGTGGAAGAACGGATATCAGGATTTTGATGAGTGGACCGCCGCTATCTATAACGACACCGTGTATACATTCGAAGGATGGAGGTTGGAGATTTTTGGTCTAGACAGCGCGACACACTTTGGACGTGTGTTATTGAACTTCGACTACTCAGAATGCTTGAACCAGAAGTCCATTGTTGACGCCGGCAATTCTCCTGTGATAGATACGGTTCGCGGGATCATATACTGCACCTCCAACGAGTCCATCCATGCCCTAGATATCGCTACACGCGAGATACTGTGGTATCGACACGGTGAATGTTCGCTCCGAATTACTCCTGCTTTGTACGATGGCAAGCTCTACGCTCTCCTGGAAGGCAAGTTGGTCGTACTGGATGGACTGACTGGAGATTCTGTCGGCGTTTTTGTTCCCTCGGAGGCGTTTTGGTATTCGCAATGTCAGGAGCCGGTGATTGCCAACGGGTATTTGTATGCGTCTTCATACACCAATATCTATGCTGTTGACCTCAGTACCCTTGAGCTAGTGTGGCAATACGGCAATGTAGGTGGGCAACTCGCGGTCGGCAACGGACACTTGATCGTGGGCGGCTCCAATGGGGAAGTGTATGCCTTCGGGAACACCGCCACAGCCGTAGATCACGATGATAGTCCCTCGCTTCCCAAGAACTTCACTCTGCACCAGAACTACCCGAATCCCTTCAACACGGGCACTGTCATCAGCTACGACCTTCCCACACGATCACACATCGAGATTTCAGTCTACAACATCCTCGGTCGCCGAGTAAGCACCTTGATTTCTAACATGCAGTCCGCTGGCAATCACACGGTTGAATGGAACGGCACAGACAATCACGGCCAAGCTGCGTCCAGCGGTACTTATTTCTATCGGCTCAAGGCAGGCGATCTGGTGCAGACCAAGAAGATGGTTTTGTTGAAGTGATAGCTCCCCTGCTCCACATTGTTGAGCATAGATCGCTTGTAAGGAGCGATCTCATCCGCCTCCAGTAACTGATGCCAACCCGACTAGGCCTCACCAATTCTCCCACAATTGCAACAAAACGGGGGCGCGATCTTCTAACAATTTTCTAACAGCGCACTTCACATAACTTGATGTAACTTGACATAACTTGAACCAACTTGATGTAACTTAACATAAGTAATACCACTGAATTAGGCGTAATCTGAGGCGTTTCATGGAGTTAGCCAAAATGCCGGTCGTCGAATCCCTGTCTCTCCGCTTTTGTGAGAAAACTCGAACGGTAATCCAGCGCGGTGAGAAGGCGCACAGCTAACCGGTACCCCACCAAGGAAGCGTCTGGTGAGTTCTTCGTAACTTTCGTGAATCGGTGAGAGGACACAGAAAAGCCGACCCTCAAGGGGCCGGCTTTTCATATTCACAATGGCTTGGTTACCTACGGACTCGGTTTCTCAAACGCGTCCGGTGCAACGTCGCCGTTTATTATGCACTCCGAGATGTCCATCTGCCTCACCTTCTGACCGCCCATTGTCACCACGGTCTTCATGGGGATCTGTACGCCGTTGTTCTCGGCGAAATCGGACATCACTTCTTCAAGAATGCCCTCGCCGGCAATGGACTTACCCCAGTATTTGCGGCCGACCAAGTGGTGACTGGTTGCGTCCAGGGCCAGATGACAAATGGTCTCACCGTCCTGACCTACGATCGCCACCCAATCAACGGCCACTCCGCCGATCTCACCGTCGCCGTCATACACAACCTGAAAGTAGGGGTCGTCGACGTGACTGAGAATGTTGATGAGGTCGCGCGCCTTTTCCTTGTCATCGTCGGCCAGATCTTCAGCCGACATTTCCTCAATCATACCGGTTTGCATGCTGGTTTGCCAGCCCATGTCACCATTACGGATGCTGACCATGACACGTCCATAAACGGCCATCTCTTCGTGATGCTGGTTGGGAAAGACCAACAGTGATTTCACCGGAATCGGCATCTCCTGACCTTGCATGACATAAGTCATGGTGCCTTTCCGCTCAATCGAAACGATCTTCTTGAGGTTTTCCAATCCGCCGGCTGCCGCCACTGTCTGATCCAGAAGCCCGGCGCCGCGCTCGAGATTCTCCGGGGTGATGACCAGTTCGCTCTCCTCTTCGGCCGGAGGAATAGTGATATCGATAGTATCGACCGGACCGAATCCGAGCGCCTCCAACGGCTCGTCGAACTGGGCACCATTACCAACTACCAGGATAATCATGGAGTCAGGATGCAGGTTACGCTGGGCGGCTGCCATGACCGCTTCCGGCGTCACTTTCTCGACGCCCTCTTTTTCCTTCTGGAGGAAGTCCGCCGGCAGGCCGTAGAAATCGTAGGTCATCATCCGCGTGACCACTTCGCGTTTGGTGTCGAAGTTGAACACGAACGAGTTGAGGTAGCCGTCCTTGCCCTTATGCATTTCGTCTTCGGTGGGAAGATCGGTCTGCATTGTTTTGATCTGTTTGATCATCTCTTTTGCTGCCTTGACCGTGGTCTCCGGGCCGGTCGAACCGACGGCGAAGAAGTAGCCGGGGTAAGCGATGTTCGAGATATAGCGACCGCCCACAGAGTAGGCCAGACCCAACTTGGTCCGCACGGCATCCATGAGACGGCTGCCGTGGCCTCTGCCGAGGATGGAGTTCATGACGATCTTGTCGGCGTAATCATCGTCGGTGACCAAACCACCGAGATGCCCGATTCGAATATATGATTGCTTAGCCTCTGGTTTTTCAACATAGTAGACTTTGGTGCGCCACT
>DAOVOW010000088.1 GCA_030629485.1 bacterium | reverse complement strand
GGAGACACCCTGAACCGACCACAACGGATGGGCTCCGGGATGGAAGGCGATACTGTTGTCGCCGCAGTCCATCCAGAAGAACCGGATCGGCACGTACATGCACTCGAGAGTACGGTCATTGCTGACCAGGAAGTCGAGTGAGAACAGCACGATCGGATTCGCCGGCGTCGGATTCAGCGTCAGGCAGGTCGGATGGTTGGGACCATTGTTGGTCTCAGCAATCGCGACCACGCGGAGCATGCCGCTCGGGCACTGATTACCGCAGTTGCCAAACGGACCGTAGCGATAGTTGAAGTACTCCCATCCACAGATGGTGTGGAGGTCACCGGGGATAGCGGCCTGGAAGTTCAACGCCGAAGCGTCATAGGCGATCAGGATGTCCCAACCACCCATGTTCTCTGAACCCTTGTTCAGAGTGACGTCAACCATCACGTGCATACCCTGGAGGGTATTGTGGGTCTTCTCGATCTGAACCTCAAACGGCTCGGTCACGAGCACGTTGAAGAAGACTTCGCCAGTAGTGCTGGCCCTGTCCGGACCATTATCGGTGACCTCAAGCGTGAACTCATAGAGTACGCCGCCATCACCGACCGGGTAAGCTTCGGCAGCCGTGTTGAAGCACACTGTGTAGGTGTCATCGCCATTATCGACGACGGCGTAGTCGCCGACCGGAGCATGCGGGGCGACGCCAATAACGCTCACCTCGGAAGGATCGCAGTCGACGTCATCAACCGTGACAGTGATGCAGCCGGTGTTACCCATACCTACATCAATTGTGGTGCCAATGCCGTCCGTGAAAACCGGAGCCTCGTTGGTGAAGGTCAGGTCGGTAGTGGTTTCCACCCACTGGCCGACATGCATCGCATCGTGGGCACCAAGGGTACACACAATGGTAGCACCGACATCGCCCAGCGTGGGCGCATAGGTGTACTGACAGGTCCAGTCACCAGTTGCCGCCACAGCACCGGGTCCAGTCGCCTGGAAGGTTGCCGGCGGGTCCCACTCGGCTGGGTCGTCCTGGTCCTCGACCGTGTAGTTAAGTACCATCAGGTCACAATGATCGCCAGTGGTGTCGGTGGGTGCCACGGTCCAGATTACGTTCTGGTCCGGCACGTTATACACAGTATAGCAGTACGGAACAGTCCCGAAATCAGGCGGGAAGGAACCAGGTGCACCGTAGGCCCACATCCAGACACCCGACGGCGGGAAGTAGCTCGAGTCGAAGCAGAGCGTTTTGCCATCGTCGTCAAGATCTGTTCCTGGGTCGACGGTGATCCAGTACACAACATCGTCGTACAAGTCAGGGATACCAGCACCCGTCACGACCGAACCGCCGAAGCCGAGAGTGTCAGCCCCGGAACCGGTCACGCTGAACTCGTTGACAGCATAGACCAGGTCCCAAACGATCCCATAGGTCTCCATCTCTGTGTCAGTCGTGGGACCGTAGTCAGTGATGGTCCAGTCCGCGCCATCGGGACTATAGACTTGGAAACCATTCATAGCACCTTTAACCTTGTTATCGATGCCGACGTTGGTAAGGCGTATGTTGAAGGTGACTGGCATTCCAATACCTATTGTATCGGTGGCGTATAACCCGACAACATTGTCTACGTCACAGACGATCGCACCTGAGGCGGTGCTTGAGATGCCAAATGAAAGGGTCAAGAACAATGCAAGCATCAAAGATATGCGTTTCATTATTGTTCTCCTAATTACTTCGTTAGCGAAATACATGATCTGTCCGTTAATCTCATTCAGTCTCCCCCCTCGGGTCGCATTGGAAACATCCCCCGGACGAGAGCCACCTAGTCACAGGAGCGTTCATCGCAAAATGGGATAGAATAAGATAACGTCCTTTCATTTGAGCGTGTGTCATAGAATAGTACCTCTTTTAAGAGTCCTCCTTTCCATCTCTACTTAGTGGTTAAGGGTTCTGGCCGCCCTCACCTTGCGGCAAGGGTGGCCGTTTACAAATATGTTTACTTCTTCTATTTTCATTTGACACATAATTCACACGGCGCCAGTCCATCCAGGAACATGTAGTCGACCAGGTAGACCAGGTCCGAGATATCTATCGACCCCATGCAGTCGTCTATATCGGCCACCCAAAGGGGATCGGGTGCCGGTCCTCCGACGAACATGTAGTCGACCAGGTAGACAAGGTCTGAAATATCAACCACCTCCGACCCGCTGCCGTCGATATCACCGCAGATTCCCAGAGGACATGGATCCGGCCCGCTGCAGTCCGCCGCCTCGTACCATTTGCCATTGATCAGAGTGTCGCAGGCCCAATGGATGTTTTCGATACAGGACAGAGGTTCAGGATCACCGAAACAGCACTTGCCCATCGGTGGCGGAAAGATCGACAGCGCGCCGTTGTCCAGCCAGACATTGACCGTGTCGATGTACGAGACGGTATCGACGCCAACCTCAATGGAATCATACGGTGGGGATGAGACTCTCTGCCAGGTCAGACAGGTAGAGCCACCCCACAACACACAGCGCCAATAGTTGGTGTCCGGCACCTCTTTCTGGAGAAGGCCGATCGACGATCCGTCGGGGCGGGAGAAGTTGAAGTGGGCCAGGAAGTTCGACTGGATCATAATGTTCACTGTGCGATCCTGCAGAGTATCGGGAATATCCAGCACATCGGCTATCAGCTTGATCAACAGCCCGCCTGATTGAGGGGCGATCCCCGCCGTGGACGGCGGCGCAGGCAGGTCAGCGATGGCGGCGATATTAAGGTCGGTTCCGTAACCGGCAAGAGAACGCGCATCGACCCATTCCCAGTTTTCCACCAGAGTACCGGTGGGGTCGATGCTGCCGATAAGCACTTCGTTGGTGTCGATATTGAACCAATCCCACTCGGCTGGATGCGACCAGTCATGAGTCGAGTCGATCGGCACCATGGTAGAATCGGTGCAGTTCTCACCCTGCCAGACATCACAACGCCAGTAGATCGAGTCCCCGGTGACGTGGATTGAATCGATACATGAGTCCGTCACAACCGGATCATACTCCAGACAGAGCCATCGAGTGGTGTCAATAGTCGAATCGACGTTGGTCTGGAAAATCAAGATATCGGGGCGATCCAATTGGAGCCAGATGTTGAATCCGGCAACTGTGTCGTGATAGTTGGACAGATACACTGAAATAACCGTGTTCTGGGCCCCAGATACGGCCGTGGTATCTCCTACCTGGACAATAAGATCAGGCAGTTGACCAGTAGCCGTAGGGCCGATCAACAACAATAGGGCCAGCACTCCCGCCAACAATGTCGGCGTCTTGAGAGTGGTAGTTTTCAATCCGAGAGCCATTCGTTCCTCCTGATCGAGATTCGAAGTTCCTGCTTTTGCTAACCCTTAGCCAAGGCTCAATAGGAGCACTCCCGTTAAACAGACCATATTTCGTTGCCGAGACCGAGTTCGTTCACTCGGGTAAACTCGCCTTCTTCATGTTGACATTCTTCGAAGCAGTTAATCCGTATAAGTAGTCTGCTTGTATCCCTCGCGCCAACATCCCGTTGGCCGAGATTGAAGTACTAGAACAGCTTTTGCTCGGAAAGAAGTTTGGACCCCAAGGGAGTCGATCTGTGCATATCATCCATCGTCCAAAGCCAAATATAAGGCCAACTGCGCTAGTTGTCAATAGGAAAAGACCAAGTATTTGCAGGTTTATTTGTGGTCCGTTTACTCTCTCCTTGCTGGGTTTTTACATCAATACCTTCATTTCAATGGGCGGTATATCAGGCCGCGTTAGTCCACGACCCAAAACGGATTGCCGCCTTAGTCTTTCTTATCGGAAAATTCGACGGATACTTGCCTGTATCCCGGTGAAACCATCTCTTGGGACAGTACCGTTGGGAGAGGCAGGTTAGAATATCGAGACTTGTTTTTCGTCTCAATGATGTTATCCATGTACCAGGATGATCAGGGATAGAATAAACATGTTGACGGCCAGCTCGGCGATAGTGATCCTGATCCTGTTTGCCGCAGGGTTGCTTTTCGACGTTCCGCAGTTGTGGGGGGTTAACCTGGGGAGATTCATCAGCAGCGGCGCCACCTTGGCTGTTTTTGTGTTAGTCGCGCTATTAATGTGGGATACGATATCAAGACCGATCATGGCCCGGCTCGATCGATTCTCCGGTCTCCTGGCCAATCACAATCTTGCCCTGGCCTATCACCAGGTGGGACGGCCAGGTCCGGCGGTTGAATTTCTGTCACGAGCCAGCCGACTGGCCGACATAGAGTCACGACGCCGAATGGTAAGGCGCTCGGCACAACTGATCGACGTTCGATGACGGTTCCATCGACTCAAGGCAAGTCATCGGGGTGAAACCATACGCGATGAGCCCACACCGTAAAGGTGCGGGCTCATGGGCTGCGCTATTCGAGTGCGACGTTGCTCACCAGCCGTCGCAAGCTGTTGTTCTTTCTATCAGCAGTCGGCTTAGTCAATCCAACCGCTTTTGGCCACGCCACCGCCGTCGCAAGGCTCAACCACGGTCCATGAAAAAACGCCGTTCGAGAAGGTGATGGTCACCGTGTCCTCACCCTCATTAACAGTGGCTGTTACTGTCCAGACCCCACTGACATCCAACGTGTACCCGGCATTGGCACCTTCGCCGACACAATGAATGTCAATCGTGGCGATTTGTACGATTTGCCCGGACTCCGGACAACCGGATTCCTGGTTGATGTTAAACACAATGTCGGTGATAACCTGATCCAGGCCTAACTCTACATCGCAAACTCCGAAATCGTCCTCTTCATGGACATTGAAATAGTCATCAACCGTGCCGTTGATCGTTATCAGAGTGTCGCCGGCCAGATCAATCTCCAGCCGGTGGTGAATGGCGCCGGTGTCATCAGAATTAGTCCACCAGTCGGCCTGGGCACGCTCTTTTAAGCCCTCGATTACAGTACCTGGAGCAGGGTACGGGACCGGGTCGCCGTCTACGATGATCTGCACGGAGTCGGTGCCCACGATATCGACAGTGTCCAGAATGGACTGGTCAGTTACCCTGGCATGGAAGTCGAAAACATGCCAGCCGTCAGAATACCCCAGGTATTCGGCCGCGATGATGACCAGCACTTCGTCGTCCTGACCCAGTGCCGCCACCGGGTTCGACATTTTCGGCATCTGCGCTCCTAGAATGGAGTTAAGCAGTACCCATGATACCTCCAGCGACCTCATGGGAGACTCAAACAAATCCTCCTGGAGGACGTCTTCTATCATCACTGAATCCTGTGGGTTCAGAGTTGTGTCATCGTTACCGGTGACATCGTCGTCCTTGTCGCAACCCAAAATCAGGATCACCGACAAGCCGAGCAGGGTGCAAAGCAGCACCAGCATTAAGCGTTTCATAGAACCACCTCGTATAAGTGTTTTGTATGCCTGTTTTCTTTATATGATCGGTTAATCGTCCGATCAAACTTAGTGTTTTTGCTGACTTGTCGGGAGGTGACTACGGCTGATCGGCTTTGGCCTGTGGACCACCATAGAGACCGATGTGGGAGCGACTGCCGTCGGTGTTGTAGATAGTAGTATCACCGGCGTGCAGGGCCGGTGAATCCGCCCGAAGGTGAAAATCGCCCGGTCCGACAAACATTGGGTCGACGCTCAGATTGCCGTTGAGATCGGTCTGGTCCCAGATATCCCTGTAATCGCCGGAATCGTTGCCATGAACGATATTGTTGGTAAACTGCCACTTGGCCCAATCACCATAGTTCCAGACCCCGACGCAGGGACAGATCTGCTGCTCGTAACGCCAGCCGTTAGCGCTTATAATGTTGTTGACGATGCGCCCGCGACTTTCCGTCGACCAGGGGGCTACGCCGCAGTTGCCGTTGTGATGCACCACGTTGTTGGTGATGTCCATGTACGATTGCCCGGTGGCGATTATGCCCCAGACCAGGTTCTCGTGAACCAGATTGTTACGGGCGATTACCCAGGAAGTGCCGAAAGCGCCGATCCCTTTCCAGTACCCGGTCACTTCATTGCGAAAGGCCACGCATGAGGCGTCCCAGGTCACGCCGATACCGGCGCCACGCCCCCCCTTGATAAGGCAGTCGGTGATCCTGGCGTAAGCCCCACGGTACAGCGCCACCCCATCCCAGCCGTTGTTGACGATGTTACAGCTTCTGATCTCCATAACAGCCCCTTCGCGACCGAAAGCGCCGCCGATTCCGACCACGACGGTGCTGTCGCGGTGATCGTTGTCGACGATCTCAAGATGCTCCAGATGGACCTCCGAACGTCGCACCACCACGGCAGCGTCGGTGGCGTTGCCGTCGGCGTCGCGCCGCCCGCCGGTGATGGTCAGGTTGATCAGTTTGGTCAGCGGCGAGTCCTCAATGTAGATGCCGTAACCGGCCCTGGTCACTAATCGTGTTCGGTAGCGATCCTGACCGATTATCACCAGCGACTTGCCTTTGATGATGAACCCATAGCTGGCCGCTACCTCTGTCTGCGGCTCAAGGCAATTGCCGCAGAGTGAGTCGACGAATTCGGTCGGGACGGCGTCGAACGTCTTTGGGCCCAGAAGCAGCGTGTCGCCGTCGGCTGCGTAGTCGATCACCGACTGCAAGTCCGAACCACGCTCAATAGTGAGGGCTGCGGCGGAAAGCAAGCCGCAGAAGCAGAAGAGCAGTGCTGTTACCCCGAGTATCCCGTGCTTCATATCAACGGCAATTAAGGTCGCGAGGTTGTGAATGACAAGCAAAAACAAAGTTTCTTGCCGAAGCTCGCGAGACGCTTTATACTCAGACGTCAAAACCAACCTGGAGCGACCCGATTGGAGATACAACGCAGCGCCGCCATCTTGCTGTCACGGCAACCGCTTCGCCCCTCCGGCGCCGACACCTGGGTGAAGCAAACCCGCAACGCCATATTGTGGGTCAAAGCCAACTCGTTGGCCCTGCACAGTTCGATCGGGATGCAGACCTGGGAGTTGATCACCGCTCTGGCGTCATTGGAGGAGATTCCCCTGACGCTGTTGATCCCGACGCCGACCGAGGAGGAGTACCGGGAAATGCGACGAGTTGCCCTCAAGCAGTTCCATCTCGACGAAGAGAACGTCACCTTTCGCGCCCTGCTGCCGGACGAAGGGGAAGTTTACGACAAACACAAGTTCATGCAGGAGCGTGACCGGCTCATCGTCCGCAACGCCGACGTATTGCTGCCCTTATCGATTCGGCCTGACGGGCAGATGAGCGGCCTCCTTGCCGAGGGTCGTGAGGAAGGCAAGCCGATCATCGGAAGTTGGAAGGTCGAGTACGAAACCCGAGAGGAGTCTCTGGGCTACTCGATCAGGGACGAGCATCTGACCGACGAGATTCGTCGCTGTGGCGATGAGTATCTGATCCACTGGACGCGCGGCAGTAACGGTCCCTGGCCGACCGAAGACGCTATCGATTACTACCTGGCCATCGTGCGCTCAAAAAACTATCCCCGAAGCGGTCTCGACACGTTGTGCAGCATTGTCGGAAAGCGCAGGATAGTGGCGTCGTCTCGCAACATGCCGGAGCATACTCCAACGGTCAGCTTCTCCTGTCTGCCACCTCGGGAACTGGTT
>DAOVOW010000406.1 GCA_030629485.1 bacterium | reverse complement strand
GGTCTGCAACCAAAGAGCACCTCTGTTGCCGAACGCCATCGGACAAAACGCGAGATAGTAGGTGCGCTCATCGGCATGGCCGAACTTGTTGTGCAGTTCGATTATACTGTTCGACACCTCCTCAAACGAGGTCCGCACCACCTTGATATCCATCCCGGCAGCCGCAGCGACAGCGTGCTTGGCGATATCGTTCGACAGTTCCATCCACGCCATGTGGGCATCCCCTTCGAAAAGCTTCATGTCGACGGTGTTGATCTCAGCAGCAATGTCATCGGCCGCCTTAGTGGCAGCCTTGAGATCGTCGTCGGCCAGCGCTGCCTGAAGTCGAAAGTAGGCGTTGTACATACCGGTGAGCACTATGACCGCCTGATGACTTATGGCGGTAGCCTCAGCGGGCTTGCTTTCGCGCGCGGCGGCAACCGGTGTGGCGCCTTGTCCGCTGTGGTCGTGACCGGGGGGTGGTGTGCCGCCCTCCGGGGACATCATGCTCGGTTTGGCATGAATCTGCAACTCGGCATCGATCTTGAAGGCGCCGTTGGTTACAACCATTTCTCCTTCACGCAGTCCCTCTTTGACGATGTAGAAATCGCCGGCGCGCGGACCGAGCAGAACTTCTCGTCCTTCGAACAACCGATCGTCATCGTGCGGCAACTCCACATAGACGACGGCGCGCTTGCCGGTAATCAACGGTGCTGTCGCCGGAACTAACAAGGGAGCTTCCGTTTTGTCGGTGCCACCGGTCCCCTTCAGCACGCCATCAGCATCGAGTTGCGCGGTGACTACACCGTGCGTGAACATGTCGGGCTTGAGCCGGCCGCCGCTATTGTCAACTTCGGCGCGTACTCTGGTGGTGCGCGTCTTCGTGCTCAGCATCGGATCGATAAACGTGATGACCGCTTCGAACTGTTCACCAGGGAATGACCTGGTAGTGAACGCTACCGTCTGACCGACTTTCAGCCAGGGCAGGTCTGTTTCGTAAGCATCGAAAATCACCCAGAGCTTCGACAAGTCGGCAATCGTGAACAGGCGAGTGCCGGGAGTGACATACATCCCTTCCAAAGCATTCTTGTGGATCACGATTCCCGATGCAGGCGAAAAGATAGTGAGATGATCCTCTGCAGCGTCTCTCATCTCGATAGCCGCGACCTGCTGATCGGTCAACCCGTATAACCGAAGTTTCTCACGGGCGGCTTCCAACGTGGTTTGAGCGGTTGCTTTCAAGAGTCGGCCACCATCACTCGTCGACGATACGGCGCGGGATGCCTGGATCAACTCTTCCTGAACTGCCAACAACTCCGGAGAGTACATCAAAACTAATGGCTCCCCCTTCTTGACCGTTGCGCCGGTGAAGTCAATATGCAGCTTGTCCAGCCGTCCCGGCGACCAGGCTGTGATGTACGACAAACGCGTTTCATCATAGGTCAGCCGTCCAAACAAACGCACTTCGGCTTCAGCAACGGCGCGCCGCACCGGTTGCGTCTGAATTCTGGCCAGCTTGGCGGCTAACGCTGTCAGACGCAGTTGGTTGGGGTCTATCGATTCATCACCGCCGGATTCGAGTGGTATGAGATCCATGAAACAGATCGGGCACTTACCCGCCGTGGGCAGTTGGATCTGCGGATGCATCGAACAGGTCCAGGTGGTCGATTCATCGGCGGCATGATCGTGACCTTCCGATATAGCTTCTTGCAACGACGGAGTTCCATTGTCGGCGGATAGCCAGTAGCCGAGGGAAAACGTCAATGCGATCAGAACAATGAACCCAATCAGTCCCAGTCCACCCTGCGGAATGAAACCGAGTAGTTTACTAATCAATGAGCCTGAACCAGTCATAATGCCAATTCCTCAATAACCCAATCGTTAGTGGTTATGCCCTTCGTGTTCCGCTTCGTGGCTCTTTTCCTTCTTGACCGCCTCGTCACCGGACGGTTTGTCCAGAAGGGTGAGGTACTTCTGAGGGTCCTTCTCGAACTTGTCAATACATCCCTTATAGCAGAAGTAGACCCGGCGACCCCCGTGGTCCGCATAGACCTTCTTCTCTTTTAACTCCTCGCCGGAGACAGGGCAACTGGTCTGGACGTTTTCAAACAGCACACTATCGGCAGCTGCTTTCTTGAAGTATTTGTCGGGGTCCTTCTTCAATGGCTTGATACAACCGGCGCAGCAAAGATACACCCGCTGCCCCTGGATGTCGGTGTAAATGGTTGAATCGATCTTGCCACCCATGACGGGGCAGAGGGTCTGCGCCTTTAATTCCGGCGCCTTGGCCGTATCGGCCGGCTTGGCGTCGGCGGCTGCGATCGCTACTGACAGTGTCAAGAGCAGCCCCGCAATTGTGAGTAAGGTTTTTGTAAGCATTGGTAATCTCCTTAGGTTTTGATTGTCAAAACTATTTGCTGTCATCATATCCACTGAGCATTTGCAATTGAGCTTCTTTGATAGCCGCTGTGACGAGTGCCTTATCCAGTGATAGTTGGAAATTCAGCGACTGGCGCTGCGTGGCCAGCAGAGAGAGGAAGTCGCTCTCGCCTGCCCGGTAGGCGGTAAAGGTAGCATTGATCAACTGCTCTGTCTGGGGAAGCAGCAGATCGCGATACAGCCGCACTTGCCGCCCGGCATCGCGCTGTTCATAGAGGATTCTGCTGACCCGGGCAACGAGACGATCAGCCGACATCTCGCGGCGGTACTGCGCCGCCCGGTATCTCGCGCGGGCTTCTTGCTTTTTGGCATTGTTCTGACCGAACCAGAGCGGCAGACTGATGCCAACATTGATCAT
>DAOVOW010000091.1 GCA_030629485.1 bacterium | reverse complement strand
CCCACAATCTCCGGGGCGGACGAGCACACCGATACGCGAGGGTCGCACTTGCATGCAGGCGCAAAACCTCTGATCTCGCATACCTATCCCGGCTACGATTGATACACCCAACGATGATAGAGCAAGTCGCCTAGGGCTGTCATACGCCGAGTGAACAACCTTCTCAAGGGATTTCTCACGGTAGATTTGGGCTTGACGCAACATTGCAAACAGGTGTATATAGAAACAGGAAAGCAACTGACAACCGACAGGGCGTCGTCGCGTGGTTCCGTCTTGAGTGCGTGGCGAGGATTCCAGTGGTTTCCGGTTTGCAGATCAACTAGCCCGGCGACGTGAATCGCTGTTTGGGATCTGTGGGCGATACAATTGATGTGGAGAAGGCAAGGTGTGTTTTAGACGTGCTACATGCAATACGCTGGCATTTGTCTGGCTTGTAATCGGGGCATCGGGATTGCAGGGACGGTCGCTGGCGGAACGCAAGGATTCTGATCACCGGACTCACAGCCTGGACGATAAATATTCCTTTATTTGCTACGCGTTGCACGATATCGGCAACATTGAACTGTCCATCACAAACATCGGCATAATCGGCACTCAATCAGTGTACGACTGCATTACCGGCAGGTGGATAGAAGCCGGATGCGTATACCCCAAAGGTTCCCACGTGCAGTATCTCTATGATGGTGCTCTCTGGATAGGTGCCGTTGTCGGCCAAGACACCCTGGTGTCTGTCGGCACTGGTGGTTGGTCTGCCGCCTGGGAGTTCAGACCGGATATGCCCCCGTTCGGAGGCATCCAGCATCGTTCCATCATCGGTCCGGACGGGGGCGATCCGGAAGCCGTCTCCGAACAGGACCTCATCTGTCAATACTCGGACACCTTGACGGAAGGAGTGCCGGCCGACTTTTTCAACTTCAGGCCGCACATTCCCCTGCACGTCGAGATGACTCAGAGATCGTATGCATGGTCTTATGCCTACGCTGAAGACTTCGTCATATTCGACTTCGGCATTTACAACATGAGCGATAACATCCTGAATGACGTGTACATAGGGCTGTACATCGACGGTGATGTAGGCATCGGCGATGGCATAACTTCAGATGATTTATGTGGCTTCCTTACCCATGTGGCTTCGCCATTTGGTTGCGGTTTTGTGGATACCATCAACGCTGCATGGATAGCCGACAACGACGGTGATCCCATAGATGGCGAGTGGGTGGCGCCCCCCCGCCGGACACCAATAGGTGGCTTGGAAGGTTCCGCGCGGCACGTTACCGGCGTGAGCATTCTTCAAGCCCCGGCCGAGAACCTGAAACACTCTTTCAACTGGTGGATCAGCAACCAAGATCCGGCCCTTGACTTCGGACCGCGACAAAAAGGGAACGTGCGTGACTTTCGCACCGGCGGGTTGGGCACACCTGAAGGTGACATCAACAAGTACTATGTCCTCAGCAACAACGAGTTCGACTACGACCAGGCCTTCACCGCAAACATCTCACCATTTGACGAGCGTTGGCTGTATCCCAATCAAGAACATGCCGCCGACTGGGCCGACGGCTTCGATACCCGTTACCTTCTTTCCTACGGGGCTTTCACCGTTTATCCTGGCCAGACGCTGCCGTTGACCTTTGCCTACGTGGCCGGGGAGAACTTCCACAATAACGTCAATAATCTGGACAACCTGCCCGATGATCCGATAGCCTATTACGCTAATCTTGACTTCTCCGATCTCGCGCTGAACTCCATGTGGGCGCGATGGATCTACGACAACCCCGGCGTGGACACCGACGGCGATGGATACTTCGGTGAATATAGGGTGTGCATCTATGACTCCGCCCTGACCGATACGGGCTGGATCGTGACGGCGGCTGATACGCAGTGGTATCGCGGTGACGGCATACCGGACTTTCGCGGCGCGGCGCCGCCACCCGCCCCGGAGATTTGGGTGAGTTCACTGGTTGATGGTTTGCACGTGCGGTTCAATGGCCATCGTTCGGAAACAGAGAAGGATATCTTCAGTGGAATAGCCGACTTCGAGGGGTATCGAGTGTATTTCGGTCGTGACAATCGAAGGGAAAGTCTGGCGTTGGTAGCATCGTACGATCGTGAGAACTACGACAAGTATTTCTGGAACAACCACCGAGTGCCAAACCCCGGCTGGGAGCTCAGAGATATTCCCTTCACGCTGGATAGTCTGCGCTGTCTGTACGGACGAGGCGTCGACCCCTGCAACGATTCGACATTTAATCCCCTTGCCTACACGCCGGGCGATCCTTACACGCATCCCCCCTTTGATGATTCACTGTTCTATTTCGTCGCCCATGATTACAACACCTACATGCCGGGAGTGAACACGCCGATTCGCAAGCGTTACCCTGACGCCCCCGATCCTCGCGGTGTGCCGGCGGATTCATTGACGCCGGAATACTACACCGAGGATGGCTACCTGAAGTACTACGAGTACGAATACACGATCGAGAACCTGTTGCCGACCGTGTCGTACTGGATCAACGTGACGGCGTTCGATTTCGGCTCGCCCAGGAGCAATCTGGACGCGTTGGAAACCTCGATGACGTTGGGCGCGATCGAAGCATACCCGTACAACTCTCAGGCGGAGGCCGCCGGGACGACCGACGAAGTGTACGTGTATCCTAATCCATACCGGATCGACAGTGACTATCGCGCTCGCGGTTTCGAGGGACGGATGCAGGAGGACCGTCCGGACTACCGGGTGCGGGCGATCCATTTCACTAACCTGCCGCCCAAGTGCACGATAAGGATCCACAGTCTTGACGGTGACCTGGTGCGGGAGTTGCAGCACGACGTCGATCCCTCCGATCCGACCTCGCACGACCACGAATGGGATCTGATCACGCGCAACACTCAGATGATCGTAACCGGATTGTATTACTGGTCGGTAGAGTCACCGGACGGCCGGGTACAGATGGGCAAGCTGGTGATTCTCATGTAGGTCAGCCGGTCCTCAATAACTGCGTCATATTCCCCACGTTCGGCGCAGGATTGGCGCTTGACAATACTTACGGACACGTTTATATTTTGGTGGAGTCGTCCCAGTCTGTTTGCGCTGCCTGAATCCTCACGTGGGTAGATGCTGTCGAGACGACTGAGGGGAAGATCGGGTCGGCAGGGTTCGCATCTGAAGCGCTCTTCCTCGTGATCGGTGATCCACAGACCCACCTCAGGTACTTATAGTCCGCTTACGGATTGGTTGTTCCGCCTATGTCGGTTGGTGGCGGCCGGACGTACAACCGAGCAGGCTTGGTCTGTGTCTTCAACGAAGTAAGCAGGCCATGTCTTAACAACATGGAGGTGGGTATGGTACGCAGGCTAAAGCAACAGATCGTGACAGCGATGGTGCTGGCCATCTTTATGGTTCCAGCAACCTTTGGTGCAAAGTTTGCGCCACGGGAGCAGATCGCGATTCCCGAAGCAGCTAAGTCGACGCAGAACGTGCTCCCGATGGGTCAGAGCCTCCCGACTGTTGCCGGCGCCGAGGTGGGTCACCAGCCGCTGGGGCGGTCGCAGACATCATCGATCTCACCCGGCAAATGGATCGGGGACACTTGGTACGACTTGCAGCACAATGGATCGATGGGTCGCATGATCGACTGGGGTTGGGATGACACCAACAATGTCCTGGTTCATTTCACCTGGACAAGAATGCCGGACTACCCTAACAGTGATCGTCGGACGGCATACAACGTCTACTATTCCGTGCAGGATTCTACGCTGGGCCAAACGTTTGTTCAATCTTATGGTGACGACGGGGGTTTTTCAAACATCGACGCAGCCATCGACAATCGGGCTGTTATCGCTGCTCATGTCGACATCGGGGGTGGGTCTCAGACCTGCGTCTATTGGGACTATGCTCCCGGTTTCGGTTTCTTTGGCGACGTGTCCTGTATCCCGGATTCGGTGGGCTCAGCCATCTGGCCGAAGTTCCGTTATCACGAAGTACCGGGTCAGACACCGGTGACGCATGTATTCGCTCGGGCCCACGGACCCGGGGCCGGTGACCCGCAGGCGCTTTACTATTTTCGCAAGGTGGGAACAAACAGTGGGGGTGATTGGGACTATCCACCCTACGTTGTAGATACCGTCTTCAACATTGCCCAGGACATCGCATGTTCCAACATTGACGGCAAGATGGCGTTCGCATGGGTGGCCAGTTGTCCGGAACCCGGCGATTGTGATACTTGTTCCAGCAACGGCGGGCCTGGTTTCGTGGCCTGGGATAATGACATCTACTATCAGATCTCCTATGATTACGGCGCAACCTTCGCGCCACGTGTGAACCTCACCAAGAACGTCGACGGGGAAGATGGGTATCGACCCTACACCGACCTGTCGACCTTGATCGGCGCCGACAACGACTTCCGCATCGGATGGAATGGCCGCTTCTGGCCGTCCGACGCCAACCAGGGGGGAGAGGCCGGCCTGGATCGTTGCCGCATGTTCTATTGGGGAGAGAATCTCGGCAACGGTGGATTCGACGGTGGTGATGCGATCATACGCTCCGTTGCCAATCTCGAATGGGACCAGACTACCTGCAACGGCGGCGCCTGGCAGATGAACGGATCCAAAATGACGTTGTCCGAGTGCGACAGCAAACTGTACTACCTCTGGGTACAGTTCAATGATATTCCCAACGGCATTGAGGACGACTGTGCTGAGCGTGCTTTTGGAAGTAGTCCGGATGTGGTTGGCTCGGCCAACGGTGATTTGTACCTGGCAGTATCCGACGATGGGGGCTTTACCTGGGATGTCCCTCGCAATCTGACCAACACGTACACGCCGCACTGCGACTCCGCTACCGGCCCCGGTGGACGATGTCAGTCCGAGCACTTCCCCTCGATGTCGAGGATTGGAACGAATCATCCTCTCAGCGGGAGCAACTATGTAGTGATCGATCCCAGCGGTGGCTA
Organism: bacterium; assembly: GCA_030629485.1. Taxonomy (GTDB): domain Bacteria; phylum Zixibacteria; class MSB-5A5; order GN15; family FEB-12; genus JAJRTA01. The sequence goes on along the minus strand of DAOVOW010000091.1, from coordinate 2,512 downwards.
TACCGGAGACTATTTCCTTGACGTCATGTATATCGACGACGCCGATCCGGGTGTGATCTTACAGGACGAGGGCACCTGGCAACTGGCCGACGTACGCTGGTTCCGACTCCCGTGTGTGGAGCCGATGCCCGCAGCATGTCTAACGTCGTCGGTGTGGGGCGTCATCACTCACACATTACTTGGTGTAGAGCTATCTATCCCGCTGGTGCTGGAGAACGTCTGTAATCTCGATGCGAACTTCACGTTGACAATACATGAAATCAACGGACCCGAAGGGTGGCTGACGACCAGTGGATTCGAGAGCGGCGTAGTGCTGGCCGGAGGAGGTCAACTGGAAGGAACCTTCACCATTAACACCGGCGGTATCGTTAACGATCCCGGAGTCGTTATCACACTTCTGGGCGGACTGACCTTTGAGGGCAATTTCGTCGGTAGCCCGCTCGAAATCCCAATTCGCTGTGACGTCATACCTGAGATCTACGAATTGTGGCCGGACACGATAGAAACGAATTGTCTGTCACTGGTGCTATTGGCCAACGGCAGCTTCGGCAACCAGGGAGTGGGCAAAGTCAACATGGATTTCTTCGATCATGGTGACTGTGACACGGTTGATTCCATCCCCGGGGAAACCGATGTCTACCTTTACGACGGGTCACCTGTGATCTGCTGGCCCGACGGTGACTCTGTTCGCTGCAACTGGTCGATATTCGGAACCGGGCCCTTGTACGCGAACGGGTTCCTGCCGGTTTCCTGTGAGGAGCCGGTCGACTCCGGTGATTTCTACTTCTATCAATCGGAGTTCATCACTCACGACAGCGGGATAGGTGTGCGCCAAAGTTGGTATGCGCCCAAGGACCAGCCCGATTCCTGTCAGTTCCTGATTCACCGATTGCGGGTGTATTCCAACGACGGACAAACTCACTACAACCTGGCCATCGGCGAGGTCATCGACTGGGACATCCCGGCTGATACCGGTATCCAGAACAACTCAGGGTTCGATGCAAATCTCCGTTTGGTCTATCAGAATGGCGCCGAGTACGATGAGGACCCTGAAGAATGTCTCGACAATGACGACCGGTTCGGAGGCATTTCACTTGTCCAGATCATGGGAGAGGGGGAATACCCAAGTGAGGAATTCTACGGAGCCTACACGGCCGACAATGCAACTCAGGTTTATCCATCAGGAGGCTTGGATGCGGATTCGGTGTGGAAGTATGCAGAGTACAACGAGGGTTATGTAATAGAGCAGACACAGAACATTGATCTGCACTCGATGATGACCTATCGCTTCGGTCACACGCTGCAGCCGGGTGACACGCTCGACATCGTCAGTGTGCTGGCGACCTCGATGGGTGGATATGCAGACTTCATTGCTGCGGTGCAGGCCGGACATCAGTGGAGCTACGATCACTTGCTGCCACACTTTAGTTGCTGCGTCGGAATGAGAGGCAATATCGACTTTGATCCTGGCGATGCTATTGACATTTCAGACCTCGTGTATCTTGTCGACTACATGTTCACCGGTGGTCCTGAGCCTCCTTGTTTTGAGGAAGCGGATGTCACCGGCGATGGTGAGATCGACATCGAGGATTTGATCTGTATTGTCGACGGCATGTTCCTGGGATTTGGCTGGGACTGCATTGCCGACTGCCCGCCGCCGGAGGAACCGTGATGCTATGAGCGATGATTTGCCCGGGCTGCAGGAAGCTGCCCCGGTTAACCGATATATAAATGAGTCACCCTACGCCGCGCTTGGCTTGAGGAGGATAGTATGACAGGGAAACTACTTGTAATCAACAGCTTGCTGGTCGCTCTGATGACCACCACAGTTTTCGGAGCGCGCCAGACTGTGACGTCAGAACAGGCCACTGGGCGAGTGGCGAAGTCCGCCGAAACAGTGCTGCCGCTGAACGACGAGCAATCCGCTCCGTCATGGACCGATAGTGACCGCCAATCGTTGGGCCGTGCAACCAGTACATCGATCGCACCCGGCATTGCGGTCGGCTATACGTGGTATGACAAGCAGCATAATGGCAGCATGGGTCGCATGGTTGACTGGGGCGTATCGGACGGACCTATCCCAGGCTTCAGTGTCCACTTCGCATGGACCTGGCTGCCGGAAGCGGTCACGCAGAACCGTACCTATGGCTATAACATATATAATGCGACCGTCGATAGTATCTGGGAGGCCTGCGTCGTTCAGCCGACCGGTGAGTACGGCGGATATGTCGGACTCGACGTGACCGCTGACGGCTACGCTGTGGTCGGTGGGAACAACAATCAGGGATGCGGCCACCAAGCGATGTTCTACTTTGACCCTTGCTGGTGGTTCGGCTTCACGGGGACTAATACTGTGCGCATTCCCGATTCCGTCGTGGCCGCCGGTACCGGGCAGGACTGGCATGTGGATTCGGTCAAGAGCGCTATCTGGCCGAAGTTTCGCTATCAGGATGTACCGGGGCAGGATCATGTGCTGCACGTTTTCTCACAAGTTTCCGAGCCTGGCGCCGGT
>DAOVOW010000092.1 GCA_030629485.1 bacterium | reverse complement strand
CGTTCGCTCATCTACGCACCCGCCGTCGAACGTACACCCGGGGACACTGACACCGCCAAATATCGAAATGCTGCTCGCATGTTGCAATTCCCCCATGCCAAGGACCTGTTCCCGCAATCATGGATTCCACGTGAATTGGTTCATCGTCTTGTTCAGCCAGTTGATGACCTTCTTGACTTCTTTGGAACCTTTCTTCCACTCGATCCCAGCGTAGACATCCTCGGTGTTCTCGCGGTAGATGACCACGTTGAGTCTCTCCGGATGCACCACCGGCGAGCCGACTCCCTTGAACCAGCGCACCGGACGGACGCAAGCATACAGGTTGAGCACCTGGCGCAGCGTCACGTTTAGCGAACGGAACCCGCCGCCTATCGGCGTGGTCAACGGACCCTTGAGAGCCACCTTGTACTGCTTGATGGCATCGAAAGTTTCCTGAGGCATCCACTCGCCGTAGAGTTCGTTGGCGCGCTCGCCGGCGTAGATGTCCATCCAGACGATCCGCTTGCGGCCTTTGTAGGCCTTTTTGACCGCAGCATCAACGACGCGACGGGTTGCCTTCATAATGTCGCGACCGATACCGTCACCTTCAATCACCGGAATGATCGGATTGTTCGGTATCTTAAGTTTCTTTTTCTTGACCGTAATCGGTTTGCCGTTTTTCGGCACTTCGATATGTTTGTACCTGGCCATTATTTCTCCTTGGGGTATTACTTGTAGCCGAGACCTTTCAGGTGGCTCTTGTATGTTTTGGCCGAACCCTGAAGGGCGCTGAGTTCACTCTTGTTCAACTTCAACTCAAGGATCTTCTCGACACCCTTGGCGCCCAGCACCACCGGCACGCCGATGTAGATGTCCTTGATACCGTATTGACCGGTCAGGTAGGCCGAGGCCGCCAGGACCTTCTTCTCGTCGTTGAAGACCGAGCGGCACATGTCGACACTGGCCGCCGCGGGAGCGTAGTAAGCCGAGCCGGTCTTGAGCAGTTTGACGATCTCGCCGCCACCCGCGCGGGTACGGTCGGCAATCGCCTTGAGACGATCCTTGGAGATCAATTCGCCGATAGGAATACCGGCTACCGTCGTGTAGCGCGGCAGCGGCACCATCGTGTCGCCGTGGCCGCCGAGCACCATCGCCTGCGTGTCGGTCATAGCGACGCCGAGTTCCATCGAGATGAAAGCGCGGAAGCGAATCGAGTCGAGCACGCCGGCCTGACCGAAGACGCGGTTCTTGGGGAAACCGGTGACTCTCTGCATGTGGAAAGTCATCAGATCGAGCGGGTTGGAGACCATGACGATAAAGCTCTTGGGAGCGTACTTCTTGATGTTCTTGCCGACGGCTTTGACAATATCGGCGTTCATGTTCAAGAGGTCCTCGCGCGACATGCCCGGCTTGCGCGGCAATCCGGCGGTCATGATGATAATGTCGGCCCCTTTGAGATCGGAAAATTTGTTGGTCCCTTTGACCATGGCGTTGTAACCGCGCACCGGACCGGCCTGGGTCAGGTCAAGTCCTTTGCCCTGTGGGACACCCTGGATGATGTCAACCATGACGACGTCAGCAAAATTGGCCTCGGCCAGGTACATGGCGCAAGTTGCGCCGACGTTACCAGCGCCGATAACGGCGATCTTCTTGTTCATCGGTTCCTCCGGAATTAGTTCATACTTCGTTTAAGTTTTCAGTACCATGTTGCCGGCGTCATGAACCACCGCCAGGCGGTGGAGCTCTCGCTGGTCAGAGCGTAAGTATAGGAATTTTTTCACAAAGTCAAGTGGTTCGTAGAACACGCGACGGGCGGTCGTCTCCGGCAAAGTAGAGTGGAGATAAACCTCGATCCTTTGGCTGTGAGCATTCACCCGCGACAGCTTGTGTGAGCCGAAGAGCCAGCGGCCGTCGGACGGTTCGTTACGGGAGCGATCCCATGACTCAGCCAACTTTACGAAGTGCTCCGACCCGACACCCTCCTCACAGGCTGATACTAAGATGATAGCACCGCCGTTGCGAACTGCCTCGTGGCAGTTTTCGAGGGCCTTCTGGACCTGGTAGAGGTTCTTGTCCAACGGCGGCAGGAGTTCGCATATCACTATATCGTATTGTTCATCGATCTCGTGAGCGAAGATCTCCTCAGCCCGTGATGTTGCCCGCGAAAATGCATCTTCGAGTTGCCCGCAGAATAGAGCAGCAATTTCACCGGTTGCATCCAGCACCGCCTGAAGGCCGAACAGGTGAGATGGATCCATGAACTGCATCAAGCCATCCAGGTGTTCGACAACCGGGTTGCCTTTCAGCTTCAGTGGAGCAGCGAGCATGGAGTTGGCCAGATTGTGGTTGCGTTCGGTAGTTGCCAGATCACTCAGACCGGGGAACAGCGACTTGCGGCCCCCGGTGAACCCGGCGAAGTAGTGCGGCTCGACCGAACTGATCAGCAGCAACCGCTGATACTCTGCGGCAACCTTGTTCAACCAGACATCACCACCCTTATCATCAATACCCAGCTTGACCATGGCATCGTAGTTGTTCGCATCGTGGATGGTTAACCGCTCTCTGATGCGCTCGAGAAAAGGACCGAAGACTTTCTGAAGCTGTGTTTCAGTAGGGGCGTCATGAGCGCCCGTAGCTATGATACATGGCGCTTCATCGAGCAGTTGGCGGTCGATGCGCTCCAGCCATCCCAGGATCGTCACCGTAGGTGTATTGCGGTAGGCGTCATTGACCACCACAAGTGGCGGTTTCTCGCCCAGAAACTTGCCTCCACCGGAGTCTTGAAATTCGGTCCTGAACTGCTCGAACGTCAGCAGTTTGTCGACCCGAATCGGAGCAAATTCGTCGACCTCAACACCATCGGGAATGTCGATGGAGAGCTTGCCGTCGGCGAACGAGAGTTCAATCGACATAGGCTCTAACCTGTATAGGATGCATGCTCAAGACGCCTTCACGATGGCAGAATCGCAGGGATCCTGCCCTACGTCTCAATCTTCGAAGAAGAATGCGATCTCCTTGGCGGCGTTTTCATTCGAATCAGACGCATGCACCGAGTTGCGCTGAACATCGACAGCGATCTCCTGTCGAATCGTCCCGCAGGCGGCGTCGGCCGGATTGGTAGCGCCTATCAGCGTACGCAGGTCATCGACCGCGTTCTCTTTTTCAAGAACCATCGGCACCACCAATCCTGAACTCATGAACTCAATCAGGTCATCCAGGAACGGTTTGCCTTCGTGAACGGCATAGAATTGTCGAGCCTGCTCCCTGGCCAGTTTGAGCATTCGCATTTCAACCGGTTTGAAACCGGCCTTCTCCAGACGAGAAACAACATGGCCGATGAGGTTCCGCTGCGTCGCGTCCGGCTTGATTATGAGCAGGGTCCGACTCATTCGGTTTAGTCCTCCGCTCGACGAGACGGGTCCTTCTTGACTTTCATCGCTTCAGCGTATCCGATCTCGACAGCGGTTCGGTTCTTCTCTTCGGTACCACGGGGGGCGCGTTTGAGGACGGCATCGATCAAGTCTTCTTTGGAAACGATCCCCGTGAATGCGGCGATGGCGCCCAGCGCGACTACATTCGCCACCATTACGTGCCCAGCCTCTTCGCGGGCAATCTTGGTAAACGGAAGAGCATAGTAGTTCTCGGTGGGGATGTTTTTTACCAGTCCGCTATCGACGATCAAGACGCCGTCTTTGTGCAGATCGGTGTAGTACTTGTCCATCGACTCTTGTGTCATGCACAGTAGCATATCAAGTTGCATCGCTTTGGGGTAGTAGATTTCGTTGGTTGAGACAACGACGTCCGCCTTAGATGCGCCGCCGCGTGCTTCCGGACCGTACGACTGCGTCTGGACGACGTTCTTTGAATAATCGACACCGATCGCCTCGGCCAGAATAACCGAGCCCAGAATCATCCCCTGACCGCCGGACCCGGACAGCCGAATCTCAAACCGATCGTGAGGAATTTCAATCTTATCAAGCAGTTTGTGTTCCATGATTACTTCTCCCCCATGTGGGCGTCGACGAGTTTCTGGTATTCATCGCAGAACTCTGTTCTATCGTCCTCGTGCAAGGTCCCGATGATGAACTTGCCTTCCATCTCTTCCGGGCTCAATTTCTTGGCCTTGGCGGTGGAAACTGAGTTTTCCTTAAACGCGTTAAGCATCGAAACAGCATCGCCGCGATGGTTGAGACGCCCATAGTAGGTATGGCAATTGGAAATCACTTCCACCAGACTGAAGCCGTTGTGATCAAGCGCATTGGTGATGGCCTTCTCAAGTTGCGGTGTGTGGTAGACGGTGCCACGAGCCACAAACGAGGCTCCCGCTGCCTGTGCCAACTTGCATGGATCGAAGTGCTTCTCGACGTTGCCGTAGGGGGTTGTGGTCGAGATGGCCCCCGAGGGTGTCGTCGGCGATCCCTGTCCTCCGGTCATGCCGTAGATGTAGTTATTGATCAGGATCGCAGTGATATCGATGTTACGACGGCAGGCATGAATGAAATGATTGCCGCCGATAGCCAGACAGTCGCCGTCACCGGTAATTACGATCACCTTCATATGCGGTTTGGCGAACTTGATACCGGTAGCGAAGGCGAGGGCGCGTCCATGGGTGGTGTGGAGGGCGCTGAAATCGAGGTAGATAGGCATGCGACTAGTGCAGCCGATTCCTGAGACCATCGCCACCTCGTCCTTGGAATAGCCCAGTTTGTCGATGGCGCGAATTACAGCGCTCATCACAATACCGTTACCACACCCGGCGCACCAAACCGAGGGAAGCTTCTTCCTGGGCCGGAAGTAGTTCAGGACTACATCCGACTTCTGCTTTTCAACACTCTTGGTTTTTTCGACGGTAGCCATTACATAACCTCCTCGAGCTTCTCCAGTATCTGCATCGGAGTCAGGATCTCACCGTCGTATCGTTGCAGAGAATGAATTTCAGTATCGGGTGGCATGACGCGCCTGATCTCATGCACAATCTGTCCCATGTTCAGTTCCGGGACAATTATCTTCTGGCACTTCTGACAGTAGTCGCGCAGTTTGTTGTCCGGGAACGGCCACACCGTATACAGTTGAACCAAACCCACTTTCACTCCTGCCGAACGAGCCAGCGCCACCGCCAGCAGCACCGCTCGCGAGACTGAGCCGTACGACACGAAAGCGATCTCGGCGTCGTCCATCATCTCGACTCGCAGTTTGGTTATCTCACTGCGGAAGTCCATGATCTTGTTGCGAAGCTTATCCAGCTTGACCTTGATCTCCTCCGGCTCGTTAGTGGTGAAACCCATGGGATCGTGGGTCAAACCGGTGGAGATGGTACGATAGCCTTCGCCGTAGGCAGCCATAGGAGACACCCCGTTGGCTGTTAGCTGGAATGGCTCGAATTCTTCCGGCGGCACGGTCGCCTTGACGCGGTTAATGACCTGATGCTCACCCGGCTTGGGCAGCGAGATCAACTCACGCTGGTGACCGATTATTTCATCCATCAGAATCACCACTGGTGTTCGGAATCGTTCGGAGAGGTTGAAGGCGCGGATAGTCTCGGTGACGGTATCACCGACGGTAGAGGGAGCGACGACAATCGCAGTGTAATCACCGTGGGGTCCCCAGCGGGCCTGCATAGTGTCGGACTGACTGACCTTGGTCGGCAGTCCGGTCGATGGCCCGCCGCGCTGTACGTTGATCACCACGCACGGGGTTTCGGTGATGTAGGCGTAACCGATATTCTCCTGCATCAGGGAGAAACCCGGACCCGAGGTCGCTGTCATAGCTTTCATGCCGGAGACTGAGGCCCCGACGACGGCGGCGATGGAGGCGATTTCATCCTCCATCTGTATGAAGCGTCCGCCGATTTTCGGCAGTTCCCGCGAGCAGCCTTCGGCCACTTCGGTCGAGGGTGTTATCGGGTACCCGGCAAAAAACCGCATGCCGGCGTAGATAGCGCCTTCCACAGCAGCCAGGTTACCCAACAGAAGAGTCCTCTGTGTATCAACCATGTTTATCTCACCTATCTACTTGTAGTTCGATGTTATGGCGAAATCGGGACAGTGCGTCCAGCAGATAGTGCACTGAGTGCAATCTTCTGCGCGCGCTATGGCCGGTTTGCCGTCGGAATCCGGCTCGAACACCTGGGTGGGACAAAGGGCAATACAGATGTTACAAGCTTTACACCAGGTCAAGTTGATTTCCAAAGGAGGCGGACCACTGGAATAATCGTACTTGCTCTTACCTTTTTTCTTAGTGGCGGGCTTGGCCATTTGTGGCTCAGTCATGGATTTTCCTCGACAACTCAGTTTGCATACTATTGGAACGCCATCGTCTGGCTATTTCTTTGCTTTTTTGGTTCGCTTGGGAGATGCAGCTTTCTTAAGGCCGCGCTGTTTCTTCGGTGCGAGCTTCTTGGCTGCGACCTTTTTCACCGTTGCTTTCTTCGCTTTAGTCTTCTTGATCGCTGCTTTCTTCGGCGCAGCTTTCTTAGCGCCTCTCATCAACTCCTTCAGCGCTGCAGGGATCTCGGTGGGAGAACCGGCGATGGGAACACCGACCTTATTGAGCGCAGTGATTTTGTCTTTGGCTGTGCCGCTGCCGCCCGCAATGATGGCGCCGGCGTGACCCATCCGTTTGCCGGGAGGAGCGGTTCGACCGGCAATGAACGCCACCACGGGTTTGGTCACATACTTCTTGATATATTTGGCCGCATCTTCTTCATCGGAACCGCCGATCTCGCCGATCATCACGATCGCCTTGGTTGCACTATCGGCCTGGAACGCTTCCAAACAGTCGATGAAGTTGGTGCCGATCACCTGGTCACCGCCGATACCGATGCAGGTTGATTGCCCCATGCCAGCTACGGTCAGGGCCCAAATCGCTTCGTAAGTCAGAGTGCCGGAGCGAGAGACGACACCCACGCCGCCCTTCTTGACGATGGTCGACGGCATGATACCCACCTTGGATTGTCCCACGGAAATCAGACCGGGGCAGTTGGGACCGATCAAGCGCGCCCCGTTCTCCTTGACGAAGGGATAGACTTTCATCATGTCGTTAGCGGGTACGCCTTCAGTGATACAGATAACCGTCTTGATACCGGCGCTGACCGCCTCGAATATGGCATCGACGGCAAATGGAGGCGGCACATAGATCACGGAGGTGTTGGCTTTCGTTTTGACCACCGCTTCCTCGACCGTATCGAAGACAGGAATACCGGCCACCTTGGCGCCACCCTTGCCGGGCGTGACCCCACCGACCACTTTGGTGCCGTACTTCT
>DAOVOW010000295.1 GCA_030629485.1 bacterium | reverse complement strand
GGGCGTATCCAGGGCATCTCTGATTGGAGTGTACAGCTTCTGATTATGGCGCCATTCTTCATTTAAGGCGAAGACGAAGAAGCTAGTGTAGTGTTTGATAATTATTGTTGCTTATGATAAGTGCATCGGTTATACTTCGACAGAAGGAGGTGCCGATGCGCGTAGCTTGTCAGATCATGCTTATTGAAAAGGATCGAAGGATATTGGAACGCTGGTCGCGTGGACGAAGTACTCCAGCGCGATTGGTCATGCGGGCCAAGATCACTTTGAAAGCGGCAGCGGGCATGAAGAATAAGGACATTGCCGCAGAGGTAGGAACCGATCGCCTGACGGTAGCCCGCTGGCGAAAACGATTCGCCCAGAGGGGATTGGCTGGCATCGAAAAGGATGAACCTCGGGGCGGACGCAAGCCAACCCGACGCAACAAGGTCGCTCGCCTTATCGTGGAACGGACGACGCAAACGGTTCCGACCAACGCTACCCATTGGAGCGTTCGGACGTTGGCGAACGAACTCAATGTCAGTCCCTCAATGGCGCATCGCGTCTGGAAGGCTAACGGGTTGAAGCCGCATTTGACGCGGACCTTCAAAGTCAGTAATGATCCGCATTTCGTCGAGAAACTCGTGGATATCGTGGGATTGTATTTGAATCCGCCAGAGCATGCCTTGGTGCTGTCCGTTGACGAGAAGAGTCAGATTCAGGCACTGGATCGGACGCAGCCCAGCTTGCCGATCTTTCCGGGCCGATGTGGAACAATGACGCATGACTACAAGCGCAATGGCACCACCACCCTGTTTGCCGCAATAGAATTGGCCGAGGGACGGCTGATTGGAACCTGCATGCTTCGACACCGACATCAAGAATGGATTGAGTTTCTAAAGCAGATCGACAAGGAAACGCCGGCGGAACCGGACCTTCAACTCATCGTGGACAATTATGCTACGCACATGCACCCTAAAGTGAAGAGCTGGCTGAAACGCCACCGTCGCTTTCACATGCATTTCACACCGACCGCTAGATCCTGGCTTAATTTGATAGAACGCTGGTTTCGCGAGATCACCGACAAGCGAATTTGCCGAGGCACGTTCAACAGCGTCGAAGCACTCGTCAAAGCAATCGAAAGTTACATAGCCGAACACAATGAGAACCCAAAGTCCTTTGTTTGGACGGCTAAAGCTGAAAAGATATTGGCCAAGGTCCGCCGAGCCAAGGCGGTCCTTGATAAGATATCATCTGAATGAAACACTACACTAGGAGTCGATACCGCCCGATATCCCGACCACGGCGCCGGATTTCTTCAGCGTGCCGCGAATCTGATTGAGTATTGTCCGACACAATTCATCGGCGACTTGCTCCGGGGCAATCTTCAGACTGTCCTTGTTGAATTCCACTTGCTACCCTCACCTCCGATCAGGTTAACACTGTACGACGGCTTTCCAAGTTACATTCTACTCTTCAGGTTGGTAACCTCGATATTCAAAAAAGCAACGCCGCAGTGCTCGACGCTGCCGAGCCTCGGCGTTTCCTTGATTATCGGTATCAGGCAGACAGCCCTTGAGGCCGTGGAAAGCCAGACGCTTAGAGAACCGGCGGACCTTCAATCGGCCAGTAGGCGAAAGACAACACAACCGTACCCTTCCCGTCCTCGACAGTCAGCTTGCGAACCTGCACCAGAGCGTGATGACCCTCGGTCGTAACGATCCAGACCCAATCTCCTTCGCGGACAGCCACTCGGTCGTCCCCGGGTTCGCTGTCGATTGAGGCCAGTTGATGTTTTACCGTCTCCAGATCCCCGTTGACCGAGAGCCGCATGAATCGGTTGTTGCGCAGGAAGCCGTCCAGTCGGATGGGTGAAGCGAGATAGTCGGTGCCGCCCTTGGAGTAGAAATACAGATCGTTGTTCAGATCATCGGCGCGCACATACTGATTTTGAGCAAACGAATATCCGTCCTGCTCGGCACTATACCGCGTGGCCAACTCTATCTCGCCGCGCGGCCCACACACCGCCGCCACCTCATCGGATGGCGCCGACAAGGATTGGTCCGGGAAGACTACTCGTACTGAAACATAGTACCTTACACCATTATCGAGTCCCTGAGCGTCATACTGCACAACGCCGTCGTCGGGATCAGTGTCACCGGGATACACCGTGGCGTTGAACGGCTGGGAGTTGTGTTCAGTCAGAGGCTGTTCACTTATGTAGATGTTGTACCCGCTAATCAACTGCGGACATTCTACTTTCCACGCTATCGTCATAGCTCCATCGCCGGCCTCAACAGTCGGAGCCTCTGGCCGACACGTCGCCCGATGCTCCGCTCCGGGCGGTGGCGGTCCGCAGCTTATACCTGCCAGGAGCGTGATGAGGCTGACAAGGGCAAAGGTCCTCACCGTACGGTTAGCTCCATCTGTCGTGGACACAAGAACCTCGCTTCGTTTTCTGTGATCAGTACATCCTCTTCCAAACCGACACAGCCAATACCGGGGAGATTGATTTCCAGTTCAAGGGTGAAGATGTTAGCAACTTCAAGTTCGATCGACGGCGAACTGCCATAGCGTTCCCACTTGGGCCCGATGAGCGCGCCGCCGTCATGCACGCCCCGACCTAACTGGTGACCAAGAGCGTGCTGGTACACAGGATAACCGTTGTCGAGCAGCATCTCCCGTGCAACGGCGTCGATCTCAAAGCCCCTGACACCGGGCTGAGTACATCCGGCTGCCTCAGTGATGATGTCGCGCACTGTCTCGAAGGCATCTTTCAGGTTCTGTGGTGGCAGGCTCTCCCGCGGTCGGCGGAAGTAAACCAACCGCTGCAGGTCGGAACAGTATCCCTCGACCTGCGCTCCGAAATCGACATGCAGGAGATCCCCAGTCTCAAGTTTGGCGTCGGTCGGTAAGCCGTGCCCAGGTGAAGTCTTGTCGCCGGCATTGACGATGGTGTCAAACGAATTCACGGCGCCGCGGTCGGCGATCTCCTCGTCGATCACGGCCGCGATCTCTTTCTCGGTCATACCGGGCGTGATCTTTTTAGTCGCTGCCTTGAACGCGTCGTCCGCCAACACTGCGGCGCGGGAGACCAAGTCGATCTCAATATCGAGTTTGCGGCTGCGAAGTTTGGTGCAGACCTGCTCTGCTGATATTATCCGATCGGCGTAGGGCGTATCGGATAGATAGTCGAGCAATGTCAAATACATGCCGTGAGTCAGACCATCGGCGGCGGGGTTATCCGGGGAGTAATTGACGGCTATCGACTTCGGGTCCAGCCGTGCGACTAACCTGCGGAAATCCTCTCGCACTCCCTCGGTGTAAGTCATCACCTCGGAGAAACAGCCGCTGCGCTTGAAGTTCTCTTCATCAAGATTGCCCACCAGTGCGATGGCGTCTCCGCTACATGTGTAGAAGAAAAATGACTGCCAGGTGACATCATGGCCAACCACCGAAGCCAGCACCGGGTCGGCCATGATTGAGGTCTCCCGTACGGCAACCAGCCACGTGTCTGTTTGAAGCTCCTCCAGCAGCCGGTTGACCTGCTGAATCTTGTCTTTGATGATATTCATGGCGGCCAAGATAGGCCACATAGCGACTCTTCACAAGGGGAAAGGGGACGGCAACTGGACGCGCAGCACCATGTAAGGAGCGAATACCCTTCGATTTCGGCCACAAACCAGTCAACTGAGGCCCCCGCACACACAAGCTCTTGCCCGCCAGTACCTTAGACGCCCAAATAATCGTAAAGGCAATGGCTTGATCGGTCGACATAGAATTAGATAACGGATCGAAGAAATCCCGACAGTCTCAACCGTGTTGTTCTAACACAGGAGGAAGTTATGTACGAACCTGGCTATGACGGTGGTGGAATGGGAGCAGTCGCGTGGTTGGCTATCCTGGCC
>DAOVOW010000131.1 GCA_030629485.1 bacterium | reverse complement strand
GAAGGGCCTCGTTGTCTTTAATGTCAACGTTCAGGGTCAGATTGCTGCCTCCGACGTGAACGCTGATGGTCTGACTCTGTCGGTTGCCGACCTTGTCTACCTCATACGTATCGTCGTCGGTGATGCTCTGGCGTATCCGAAGCTGACATCGGTGCCGGCATCATACACATTCAATGACGGCATTCTCTCGGTTGACACGCGGATGGGTGCGGCGCTGGCGGTGTTTGCCGGGGACATCACGCCGACATTATTAGCCAGCAATATGGAGATACGGCATCACTTCGACGGTACCGAAACGCGAGTGCTGGTTTCAAAGATCGAAGTCGGGGCGTCCTTTGAGGATGCGTTCCTTCAGGCTGACGGTGAATTGCTCAGTGTTGAGATGGCCACCTATGACGGAACTCCGGTCGTGTTCAAAACGTTGCCGGCACAGTTTGGACTATTTCAAAACTATCCGAACCCATTCAACCCGAAGACTACAATCGCCTTCGCAGTTCCGAGCGGGGGTGACTACCGCTTGACAGTTTTCAACGTGACCGGCCAGGAAGTCGCATCGTTTGCCGGTGTTGCCGAGGTGGGGCAGATTGAAACGGTCGAGTTTGATGCCACCGACGTGGCGTCGGGTGTCTACTTCTACAAGCTGGAGACCGACGGCTTCTCCCAATCGCGCAAAATGGTGCTGATGAAGTAGAGCACCTGCGGCAGCAATTTCGAAAGACGACCGCTATCAGGCCGCGATGAATCACATGGAGGATCATCGCGGCCTTAGTATCGTTTGGGCCACCAGTAACGGGCTTGTTGAAAAAGCCAGCATAGATAGTTGGGGCGGATATTGTTAATCCGCGCGAGTGGATATGTGTGACCTGCCGCGCTTGTCTGACGTGTAGTTATGTGTCGGGTCACAAGCCCGTTGACACGGGATCAAGACCCAACACAACAGTCCACGAGGATTATCAACACTTCGCAACCTCATGGTTTATCCCCAGTGGTCTGAATCTCTCGCAACGCCTGGCGTGCCGCTTCACTGTCCGGATTCAGTTCGAGACTGCGCCGGATGAATCTGATTGCCTCCTCAGTGCGACCGGCTTCGGCATAGACGGCGCCCAGTTTCAAATGAACCTGATCATTGCGGGGATGGCGCACGGCTGCCTGCTCAAGAATTCTAATGGTAGCCTCCAGTTGACCTGTTTCGAGATAGGCACTGGCCAGATTCATGTAGCTTTCCAGATAACCGGGGTCGACCCGTGTGGCTCGGGTGAAATGGGCCACCGCCTCGCCGACGCGGTTACGCCGAATCTTGATGAGCCCAAGGTTGTTATGGAGCGGAGCTAACGTCGAATCGGCACTCAGGCCGCGCTTGTACTCCATTTCTGCTCCGGCCAAATTGTTCTGCGCCAGATAGGCATTGCCGACGACCAATTGATCTTCGGCCGCCACTCTTTGCTGATCCAGTCCGAGGGCGTCATGGTTTGATTCAACCAACAACAGGGTCAGCATGAACAGCGCCAGAGCAAGGTTCTTTCCCTGGCGGCGCGTCTTGAACTCGATCAAGCGGAAGACGGCGTAGACGGCAAACAGGATCATAAACGGCATCATCGGTTGACGAAAGCGCGCACACAAAAAAAACAGTAACAGCGTTAACAGGTAAGAGCCTAACATTAGGTATACTGGCAGGAACTTCCGCCACTGCGTTAACGACAACACCAGACCTATGACGGCCAAAGGAGCCACCACACCGAATGGGAAATGCAGCCACTTCGAGAACATCAAGGGTTGCACGATCGATCCGAGCTTCCGAGCCAGGTAAATGTTCTGGTTGTTAGGTATCTCGTAACCGTTGAGAAACAGCCGCAGTTTTCGGAACAACAAGCCTATGAATGCGGAAGGATCGCTTCTGATCTCTTGCCAGGCAAGACCATACCAGAAGTTCGACACCTCGGAACGTTTCAGGGTTCTGCCTTCACTTTCCTCAGCGATGGCAATAGCCTCTCTGTAGCCACCTTCCCAGGTGACGTCGATTCCAGGCACCGTGGCCGACCAGCCGTTGGATTCCTGATTATTGCCGATGAAGAAGTTGAACCCGCCCTGCCAGGCGATAAAGACAAAATCATCGGCCACTACATAATTGCGTACAGTCACCGGCAGGACAACTATGAACGAGGCGGCGGCGATTATGAGATAGCGCACCAAAGCCTTTCGAGCGCCGAGTTGCGGTCGTATCACCAGCCATATCCAGACCAGGAGGGCCGGTCCCAATAGCAGAATGTTGGGACGAGCCAGACCGGCCAGTCCCAGAAGCAGGCCGGCTATAACGAATGAGGCCACTCGATTCGGTTTCGTTTCACAGCGCAGCAGTTGCAGCACCAGCAGTGATGTCAGAAGTGTCATTATCGAGGTGATCAGCAGAGCGTTGTCATAGTAGATGAAGGTTGGATAGATGACGCATACGCCTCCAGCCCAGTAAGCGATTCTCCGATCTAATAGACGCAGCCCGAGCAGATAAACCAGAATCGGCAGGAGCGATCCGAGAATGATCTGCAACAACCTGACACCGTAGAGAGACTCATCAGTGATTCGGAATAAGACCGAAAGGAAGTATGGATACAAGGGGGCGCGGTAGTAGGGTTCCTTTGGCAATCCATCGTCGGCGTTGATCTGTTCGGCCAGGCGGACGTGGTATTGTTCATCCATGATCGGCTGGTCGAAAGTGGGGGAGGTCTCTGCCTGGTTAAGATAGACCATCCTGACGGTCAGAGCCACAACGAACATCAACAGGGGCACCGCCCAAACTTGGTGGCGACTCCAGAACCCAGCAGTAGCATCATCAGACATGCCGACATGATAGCAGGTAATTGCTGTTTGGCAACAAAAAGGCATCAGGAATCAACAGCACGGCCACTTGGAGCGAAGTGGTAGCTGCCTTAGTGCGAGTTGGTAGTTACGGAGTCTGGTGTCGCCTCATTACCGACAAACCGCAGGTGCCCTACCGAGTAGAAACTGTCCCCGGATCGGGGATAAATGCGGATCGCATCGAACCCGGTTTCGGCGGCTTTAGCGGGAACGTCGATCAGATGCAGCGCCATTCCGCCGCCTCTGATATGGGCGGCCGGGACGACCAAACTGTCGATAGGAATGGTTCCGCGCACGAATACCAGTCGGTAATCGTCGTTGTGGTCGAGGGCGATTTCCAGCCAGTGGACGGCTACTATCTCACCCAGGTCGACCTGCGCTCCAGTCGGATGGATGTGGGTGGTGCCATCAGCGTCCCAGGGCGATCCCTGGCTCACCAACATGGTGACATCCTGGCGCGAGATGCGCTGCTGCGGCGACAGCGTTACCGGGAGCAGATGATCATAATGACCAAGATTCAGGCGGGCAGCCGTCTTGAGCCGGGTCCAGCTCAGGAGTTTCCCGCGGGTAACCAAGCTCAGCTTGTCATAGTATGCGGCCAGGCCGCTGTCAACGATGCGGTTCTGTCCCGTTTCCAGTGTCTCCTTGTAGCCTTTAGGCAGCATTCGGTCGGCGTGGCCGATACGCCACTGCCGGTTCTTGGTGGCCGGCAGGCGCGCCAGAAGTGGGTCGCTTAAGGCCAGGCCGTCGATGATGTGAATGTGGGGGCCGGTGGCGAAACCGAGATAACCGAGCGCCCAACCGACTACCACCTTACCCGAGTCGTCGGTTTTCCATGCTTCCCCCTGTCTGATTCGGAGATGACTCGGCATGGCGACACCACGCTTCCATCTCAGCAAGCCGGCATCCTGATAGTAATATCCGCGTTCGTCGGTGATTCCATTGTTTTCCCTGAAATCCGCGGACGGAATATCATCGCGTCCGTATTCAGCGTTGCTGAAGATAGGACAATACGGAGAACTCATCCCCACCGCCAGGACAATGGCAACGGCCCCCAGAGACCCTATCAGTGTCCGGGAGATTTCGAGTTGAGAAAGCGAGACAGCCGCTATCAGCAAGCCGGGGGTGAGATACCGTCCGCTCATGAAGTCACCGCCTATGAAGACAATGTAGGCCAGGTACAAGGCCGATCCGGCCAGAAGAGGAAACTGCCGTGATTCCCTTCGGAACACCGCGATCACCGCTGTGCCTGCAATAACGAAAAGTGTCAACGGGTCCAGGCTGATAGAGTTTAGCAGGTAGATCAGACCCTGATGGACTAACTCCAGTTGTGGGACTCCGGCGGCCAATTTGGCATAAGCAGTGTTGGGCACCAGAAAGCCGTAGTATAGAAACGAAAATACTTCCCAAAGAAAAAACGGCACGAATCCAAGCGCTATCATCCCAAACGTTCGCCACGTGCGAAGCCGAATCGCCGCAAAAATCAATGCCGGCAAGTACAAGAGCAGTGTGTCCATCCGATTGAGGGTCCCCAGGGCAGCTACCAGCGACAAGAGCAAGAGCGATCTATGACTCTTTTCGAATCGGAGATACACAAGAATAAACACCACTAACAGGAGGTGTGTCAGAGGGTTCTCCAGACCGGAGGTGGAGTAATCAGTATATGCTTTGGATAAAATCAGAACGATCAGAGCCAGGATGGCCGATATGTCCGACCAGGCCAGTCCGTAGACGAGTATCAGCACGGCAGCGACCGAAATCGCTATCGATAGAAAGATGCTGGTAAAATACAGATCTCCCGTAATCAAATAGGCAAAGGTCATCACAAACATCCACAAGGGATGAGTGAAACTCTGGACTCGCTCGGCCACGTTCCATCGAAGGCCGTAACCGTTGACAAAATTATCGATAGTACGAAAAGTTATGTAGGCGTCGTCCGAGACCCAGGCCGTGCGGATTAGCACCAGCACATAAACCAGAACCAGCACAGCGACCATCGATCGCGCGTCAACGTCGCGCCACCGCCATGAGAAGCTCTCCGGTTCGGAGTCAAGACTCTCAACTATGGCTTTGTCATGTTGCATGTCTGAAGGACGAATATAGAGTTATGGACCATGACTGCCAAGTACAAATTCGTGAAGCTCTTTGGATGCTCTCAGGGTTTGGGATGCTTTTTCTTGACAGGCCGGGCTGGACGGCCTATCATGGGCTGCCGAAATAGAAGCAATCGGCCACCGTAGCTCAGATGGTAGAGCAACTGATTCGTAATCAGTAGGTCTCCGGTTCGATTCCGGACGGTGGCTCTTTTGTTCTACCCGCAAAGGCAAGCCCCCTTTTTCACGAATTATCCCCGATTTCGATTGAATTCTTCGCAGCCGTTGGGTATAATTCAGTGGTTGAAATGAATAGATAGGTCAGTAGCAAAGTTGTCCGTTGGTGGCACTTTGTATTACGCCCCGTTGTGATAGGGGCCTTAGGGAAAGGATTCACCAATGGTGGTTACACAGAATAAAGAAGTTCGTACCGACCGCTGGCCGGTCAACCCGCACGTCAAGAATCTTCAGGCGTCGATCCTCAGAGAGATCCTGAAAACCTCGTCGCAGCCGGGTGTAATTTCCTTTGCCGGCGGTCTGCCTGCGCCCGAGATGTTTCCCCTGGAGGATCTTCAGCAGGCGTTGATTGATGCTATAGCCAAGTATGGTTCCGACTGTATGCAGTACTCACTCACGCGTGGCGTACCGCTGATGCGGGAACTGTTGGCCAAACGCGCCACCGAGCGCGGCACCAAGTCCGAAGTCGACAATATCATCGTTACCACCGGCGGGCAGCAGGCGATTGAGTTGATTGCGCGGACGTTTATCTCGCCGGGTTCGTATATTCTTACTGAGAACCCTACCTACGTCGGAGCGCTGCAAGTATTCAACTACTACCGAGCCAAATACGCCCCGGTTGCTATGGACCACGAGGGGATGATTATCGACCAGGTTGAGGAAAAGATTCGGGAGTACCATCCAAGTATCATCTACACCGTCTCCAATTTCCAGAACCCAACCGGCATCACCCTGTCGCTGGAGCGACGCAAGGCGCTGATCGAATTGGCGCTCAAGTACGAGATACCTATCATTGACGACAACCCGTATGGTGATGTCCGGTTCGCCGGGGAGCCGTTGCCGACTTTGAAGTCGATAGGCGGCGACGCTGTTATTGCTGTGCGCACGTTTTCAAAAACCATCGCACCGGGGTTCCGAGTGGGTTGGATCAAT
>DAOVOW010000405.1 GCA_030629485.1 bacterium | reverse complement strand
TGACGGCGGCATCGCACCGACGTTACCCTACCAACTCCGGCCCGGGTGAGGTTGAGACGGAATGACAAAGGCTGCCGGTTTGAACCGACAGCCTTCTTCGATGTATGACCCAGTTAAAGTCAGTTATTGCGGCGGAAACATCCATTCAACTAAACAGATCAGATCGGTGATCGTGATCTCACCGTCGTCATCGCAGTCGAAATTCCGTTCACACGGGCTGGGCGGACCGCCCACGAACATATAATCGACAATATACACCAGGTCAGCAATGTCGACGGTGCCGTTACAGTTTACATCGCCATAAAGAGGTGGCGGTGGCACCAGCACCGTGACAGAGCCATCGAAAACGTGGACGACACTGGTGTCAAGGTAGCAGATAATATCGTAGCCGTCAATACTGATCGAGTCGTACGGCGGGCCGTATACTCGCACCCAGTTCAGACATACTTCGCCCGCCCACTGAGTGCAAAGCCAAAAACTGGTATCGGGGATCGTATCGCATACGATCCCAATGGAGTTGCCCCAGGGGTCGGAAAAACCGAAATGGTCGAGCGTAGCTGTCTCTACATGGATGTTCACTGTGCGCTCGGTCATCGTATCGGGGATGTCGTAGACAGTGCCCATCAGTTTGATCAGCACACCGCCCTCCTGGATGGGTATGCCCGGAGTCATAGGCGGGGCCGGCAGGTTGGCAAGACCGACTACGTTCAGATCATAGCCCACGCCACCCAACGAACGCGAATCAACATACTCCCACCCGGATGTCAGCGTGCCGTTAGTATCCAGACTGCCGACGACGACTTCGTTAGTATCTATCTGCATGAAGTCCCAGGGGTCCTCGGCTGTAACAAGTACCGAATCAATGCAATCGGGGCCGGAATACTCCAGACAAATCCAGTAGAAAGTATCGATCACCGTGGCCACCGCAGTAGTAAACTCCATGATGTCCGGGCGGTCCAGTTGCACCCAGAAGTTGAACCCGGCGATGGTGTCCTCAAAATTGGATAGATACACCGGGATTGTCACCTGCTCACCGGGTAGGGCGCTCGTGTCGCCGATATCGAGAATCAGTTCCAGCGTCTGCGCCTGTGTCGTGCCGGTAATGACGAGGCTGAGTGCGGTAATCATCGTTACCGCGCCGAATAGCAGCAGTCTGTTTCTAAAGATCATTGTTACCTCCTATGTCGCCGCTGGACCGTGTTCATTGGTCCTTGTGGTTTCGAGACTGTAATTCCAAAATGTCAAATCCTTGGTCGGTCATCGGGCATGGCCGGAACCGGTCTTATTGGTACGTTCCTGTATGCTTAGATAAAATATACCATAAAGTCACGTTTGGTCAACTTGTTTCCCGCGGTCGTCCTGTTACGCCGGGCGCGCAGGAGACCGGTATCCGTACCGGCCATCCCGCAGCGCCCTGCTAGTCTGACCCGGCGACGCTTGACCCCACGCCGCCGGGCGTCATTGACCCGGCCTACGGCAGGGGGAACATCCACTCGACCCAACACACCAAGTCGGCTATATCAACCGTACTGTCCCCGTCGCAGTCGGCCGATTGCGGACATATAGGTGGTGAGCCGCCTGCAAACATCCAGTCCACCAGATAGACCAGGTCGGCGATATCCATCGGCAGCGAACCGCTGTCGTCAATGTCTCCCACAAGGGTCGGAACCACTGTCAACGAACCGTTGTATACCACAACAGTACTGACGAATGTCGTGTCCCACTGTACAATCATCGAATCGAAAGGCGGTTCGGCGACCACCTTCCAGTTCAGACACACCTCCTCGGCCCATAATATGCAGCGTAGCAGTGTGGTGTCGAGAGTAACAACCATGTTCGAATCACCGATGCACTCGCCCTGTGGGTTGGAAAAACAAAAGTGCTGCGCAAACTGAGTCATCACCAGAATGTTGACCGTCGAATCGGTCAACGTATCCGGGATGTCATAGACGTCTGCGATCATATCGATCAGCAGACCGCCCTCCTGAGGCCCTATGCCGGGTGTTACCGGATCGCCGGGCAAATCGGCGATACCGGCGATGTTTAGATCCCAACCGTATCCTGACAGAGATCGGCTGTCGACCCACTCCCAACCGGAGATCAGCGTTCCGGCAGTGTCCACACTTCCGACCAATACCTCGTTAGTATCGACATTGATAAAGTCCCATTCGGCGAGGTGGAAAAAGTCCCACGTCGAGTCCGGCGGCACCATCGTAGAGTCGGTGCAAATGTCGCCCGACCAGACATCACAGCGCCAGTACGTTGTATCGCCCGTCACGTGGATGGAGTCGAGGCATACCTCCCCATCCCACAGGAGGCACTGCCACCTTGTGGTGTCAACCACGCTGTCCAGGCACATCTCGAACAGCATGATATCCGGACGATCGAGCTGCACCCAGAGGTTGAACCCCACAACTGTGTCATAGTAATTGGAGAGATAAATCGGGATAGCAACGTTCTGCTGGCCGGAACAGGCCGTGACATCGCCGACGTCGATGACGATGTCCGGACTTTGGCCGGTAATGGTTAGTGGTGTGATGAGTACGAGCGCTGCGACGATTATCTTCGTGCGCAATCGCGCGCATAAAAAAGCGCTAAAGGACATAACGTACCTCCTACTACGAGGACCTGGTTCTTCTTTGTCGTCCTTTAGCTTAGATGCTATACGATAATATCCCTAAGACAGGCTGTACCTGCTTGTTCCTGCGATTCCTTATGTTCGTAGTTATCAGTTTATCCAATGCCATGATACTAACCCCGCGATTGTTTGTCAAGCGAAGAATGGTGCCCGTGCCT
>DAOVOW010000217.1 GCA_030629485.1 bacterium | reverse complement strand
TAGTCTCCTTGACCGACTTCTTAAACTCACGAATCCCCTTGCCCAGCCCCGATGCGATTTCAGGCAGCCTCTTGGCGCCGAATAACAAGAGTACCGCCACAAATATCAGCAATAATTCCGGCCAACCCAAGCCAAACATGGAACACCTCTCAAACCGTCAGGCAGGTTATAAGTACCACCATCGAAAATAGACAATGACCAGCAGCACTACCAGCACCGACATGAAGTTAATCTTCAAGGTCAATCCAAAGGTAAAGGAAATGGCGTAAAAATCAACCTTAAAGGTATCGCATCCGATCTCAATCGATTTGGTGAAAAGCGTCTTGGCGGCGCCCGGCGGCAGAAACGTCCCGATAATGTCGCCGACCAACCCTCCAAAAACCGACCCCAGAATGAGGGCAATTACAATAAACGTGAGTTCGCGCTTCTTCAATTGCTACCTGTCCCGGCCACCTGAACACAAACAGCCTTTACCGACTCGAATACCTTGAGCCCATCCACCGAACCGATGATACTTTCTACCGCTCGCTCCGGATGCGGCATCATCCCCAAAACGTTACCGTCACGATTGACGATCCCGGCAATATTGTTCAACGACCCGTTGGGGTTCGCTTCATCCGTGACCTTACCCATCCGGTCGACATAGCGAAAAACCACCTGCCCATTCTCCTCCAGCTCGCGGACCTCATCGTCATGGTAGAAGTAGTTCCCTTCCCCGTGAGCGATCGGGATCTTAAGCACCTCGTGCTTGCGACAAGCGTTGGTGAATCGCCCCCTGTTGTCCTCCACCCGCAGGTAGACGAACTTGCAACTGAAACGAAGGTGGTGATTGCGCATAAGGGCGCCCGGAAGCAATCCGCATTCGGTCAGCACCTGAAAACCATTGCAGATACCGATAACCATTCCACCGGAATGGGCAAACTTGATAACCTCCTCCATTATGGGCGAAAAACGCGCGATGGCGCCGGCCCTAAGGTAGTCGCCGTAGGCAAACCCGCCGGGCAGAATGACCAGATCGGAGCCGACCAGGTCGGTCGATTTGTGCCACAGAAACTCGACTTCTTCTTTAAGAATATGCTTTACGGCCGTGTACGAATCATAGTCGCAGTTCGAACCGGGGAATGTCACCACGCCGACTTTCACTAAGCTTTCTCCACTACGTACTTCTCGATAACCGGATTAGCCAACAGCTTAGAACAGACTTCATCGACCTTGCGGTCGATATCACCACCGCTGCCTTCGATCTCCAACTCAAAGAACCGGCCGGAACGCACTGAAACGAAGTCGGTGTATCCCATCTGTATCAGCGCCTTGTGGATCGTAACACCCTGAGGGTCAAGAACACCGTCCTTGAGTCTTACGTAAACAACTACCTTCTTGTTGTCACTCATCCAAACCCTTCCTGTCGCTTTGACGCCTCAAGTGTTGTCGGCCGGCCACCCGACCGACACTATGGCTGAACAGCCGGACTGCCTCTCGAACAGTCCCAAACAATATATACGCTCCGCAAAACGGAAACAACAACAGTTCGATCAACCTGGGACGAAACAATACTTCCGCCGCCGCTGCCAACAGCACGATTACTACGGCAGCAAGCAACGCACCCAACTTAAGACGACTCTCATAGCTAGTGAAACTATCCGGTAATGCATCATAACGTACCTGAGATACCATCAGAAAGGCATACACGATAATCATCGCAACCAGGATCCGATCAAAGTGAAGCTGACCCCATATCTCATTACAAAAGAGAACGTACGACACCAAGGCGACCGCAGCCGCCGGCACCGGCAACCCGACGAAATCCTTCTTTTCCTCCGTCTCGGCCAACAGATTGAACCGCGCCAGTCGATATGATGCCGCCATAATATAGACGACAGAGACCAACCATCCCCATTTACCCAGATCATTCAACTTGATGGCATGAACCACCACGGCCGGCGCCACCCCGAATGACAGAAAATCGGCCAGGGAATCAAGCTCCACCCCGAACTGGGAAGTGCCCCCGCTGAGCCGCGCCACCTTGCCGTCAAGGGCATCCAGGAAGGCCGCCAGAATTATCAGCCAGCAGGCGGTGGTGATATTGCCCTCGAATGCGGACAGAATAGCCAAGAACCCACAGACGACATTGCCCATGGTAAAGGTGCCGGGAAAGATGCCTTTATAGTTCGACATTCTTCGCCTGCGTGGAATCGTAAGAGCCGGCTTTGTCAACTGCGCTGGGCAAGAGCCCGATCACGGTCGCGCCCCCTTTAACGTGGTCCCCCGTAGTCACGTGAATATCAGAGTCGGCCGATACGATAAGCTCGCCGCGTGAACCGAACCGGATCATCCCGAAACGCGCTCCGGCCTCAACAGTGTCACCTTGCTTCAAATGACACACAATGCGACGCGCGATTATTCCCGCAATCTGCTTCACGACCAGACGATGTCCGGAGAGAGTGGTTATCCCGATCTCGGTGTGCTCGTTTTCCTCCGACGCCTTATCGAGAAATGCCTTGAAGAACTTGCCGGGGCGGTACTTGATGTACTCCACACTGCCATCGGACGGTATGCGGTTGACGTGTACGTCCAAGATCGACATGAAGATTGACACCTTCACAGCATCGCCGCCGATGAAATCGTGGTGTCCGATCTTCTCGACACCAAGAATACGCCCATCAGCCGGGGCGATCAGAATGCCGGGCTGATCGTCAAAATGGCGCTCAGGGTCACGAAAGAAAAAGACGGTGAATACCGTCAGCAGAGCCACCAGGGCAGCCAGAACCGCCACTATGCGGCTATCCCACCAAGTCGACAGTAGCGCCAGTCCTACCGTACCGGCCAGCCCGATGAATATGAGTCCCAGACCATCCCGCGCGATCATTTTTCAAACACCCGCTTGAAAACCGCATCGACATGGCGTGTGTAGTGCGCCAGGTCGAAACATTCGTCGATCTCGTGTTTATTTAAATACTTTCCAATGTCCGAATCATTCGAGACGTTCTCTCGAAACAGTCCCTGCCCGGCCACCGCCGCCATAGCATGGCGCTGAACCATGCGATAAGCCTGGTCGCGAGAGCCGACCAGGCCGGTCAGCTTAAGCAGCAACCGCTGCGAGAAGACCACACCGCCTTTGTAGTAAACATTTTCCAGCATCCTCTTGCGGTCTACGACTAACCCGCTTAAGAGACCAATAAACTTTTGCAATCCGTAGTCAATAATAATCGTCGCATCCGGCAGGATAATCCGCTCCACTGAAGAGTGCGCGATATCCCGCTCATGCCACAGCGGTACGTTCTCCATGGCTGCCAGCGCATAGCCGCGCAGCAGACGCGCTATACCGGTGATTCGCTCAGCCGTGATCGGGTTCTTCTTGTGCGGCATGGCCGATGAACCCTTCTGACCTTTGGTGAACCCCTCGGCCATCTCACCTATCTCGGTGCGCTGCAAGTTGCGAATGTCAGTGGCGAACTTCTCCAGCGAAGACGCCACCAGCGCCAGCGATGTCACGTACTCAGCGTGGCGGTCCCGCTGAATCACCTGGGTCGAAACCTCGGCTGGGCGCAGCTTGAGTCCACGACATACCTCGGCTTCAATCTTGGGGTCGAGGTTGGCGAAATTGCCGACCGCGCCCGAAATCATGCCGACTGAGATACCTTCGGTGGCTTTCTTGAACATCGCTCGCCGACGGTTCAGTTCGGTATACCAAACGGCGAATTTCAGCCCTGCGGTAGTCGGCTCGGCCAGCACACCGTGGGTGCGCCCCATGCACGGAGTCTTCTTATGCTTAAGCGCCAGCGATTTGATCTGCTTGAGCACAGTGGCAAGCTTCTTGTCGATAATAGCCGAGGCCCGTTTGAGCGTCAGGGCCAGAGCGGTATCGAGCATGTCCGATGAGGTCATACCGAAATGGAGATACTTCGCCTCTTCCCCCACGAACTCGGAAACCGATGTCAGGAAGGCTATGACGTCGTGATTAACTTCCGCTTCAATCTCGTTGATACGATCGATATCGAAGTCCGCTTTTTTCTCGATAACCTTGACTGCTTTGGCCGGAATGAGTTTATGCCTCGCCATAGCGCGGGCGGCTTCGATCTCGACCTCCAGCCAGGAGCGAAACTTGGCCTCATCGCCCCACAGCGCCCCCATTTCCGGCAGCGTGTATCTTTCTATCATCAGCCCTTGCGCGCCTTCTTGTAATCGGCAATGAATTTCGCCAAACCGATATCGGTCAACGGATGCTTGATGAGCTTGGCAATCACGTTGTAAGGCATGGTTACGATATCCGCGCCTATCAGAGCAGATTCCACGACATGCATGGGATGACGCGATGAAGCTACCAGCACCTCGGTCTCGAAATCGTAGTTGCGATAAATCGTGAGTATGCGGCTGACCAACTCCATCCCGTCTGAAGAGATATCGTCCAGGCGACCGATGAACGGCGAGACAAACATTGCCCCGGCCTTGGCTACCAGCAGCGCCTGCGATGGCGAGAAAACCAGCGTAGCGTTGGTGTTGATGCCGCGCTCGGTGAGACTCTTGATGGCTTTGAGCCCTTCCAGGATGGTTGGGATTTTCACTACTATATTGTCCGCGATGGCGGCCAACTCTTCGGCTTCTTTCAACATGCCGTCATGCTCGGTAGCCAGCACTTCAGCCGACACCGGGCCCGACACGATCTTGCAGATTTCGGCCAGCAATTCGCGGT
>DAOVOW010000382.1 GCA_030629485.1 bacterium | reverse complement strand
TTTGGCCCTTAAGACAATTATCGGCTCTGTTATGTCCTGCTTTAGTGCTCATCACTTACCGACTCCGACGACCGAGATAATCTCGCCCTGGTAGCGCCGGCCCTAACAACTGATTAACTGTCAGTGACCAACTCCTCCGTAAGGCGATTCGCCGGCTGACCATCGACTATTCCCCCCTTCTTACGGCGGGAGGAAAACTGTTCTCGAAGCGCCAATGGTACCGTTGACTCCGGGGCATGGTGCAACCGTGCCATCCGACCATCACGGGTTTTCATCTGGTAATGCTCTGGATTCATGCGCTCGATCGATCGGATCAATCGATCATTGTTAAGCGGTGACTCGATCCGATACCGGACGTAGTATTTCATCTGGGGGTAGCCGTCAAGATTCTCGATCTCGATCTTATCGCGGGCCAGAGCGTTGCCGAATTCCCTGGGATCGGCTACTCGCATCAGGACGAAATCAGTGGGGCTGAGACGACATGGCAGATCGCAAGCATCAAGAGCCTCGGTGATCCGCAATGACTCGTCATGCACCTCCCTCAGCCTCAGAGCCACTGCTTCGTCGTTGGCCAGTACTGCCTCCACCGTGCGACCAAGAGTCCGGGAGAAAACATACCCGCGATGGACTTGTGCGATTTTCTCGATCCCCGACGAACTGCCCAGAACGAACCCGGAATCTGCGGAGTTGATCGAAAAAGCGGCCGTGAATGAGCGCAGACAGAACACATTCGAGTGCATATCGGTGATCGGAAAGGCCGTCACACCGAAATAATCGAAGTAGTGCTCATCGACAACCAGGGCGCCTTCAGGCACGGCGCTCGCCATGCCCTCCATTTCCGAAAGCGAATAGGTGGCGCCGGTTATGCGGTTGGGGTTGGCCAAATAAATGATGTCGCGAGGGGTTGAAACCGCCTGCTTCACCACCTTCGGATCGCCGCCGAAGGGGGACGGTGTCAGTTGCTCCTCAAGCTCGATCCGGGCCCGGTCGGCTGCCTGCGCCACCTCCGGAGTTACGTGACCGGCGGCGATCAGCCGTGAAGCGGGACAACCTAAGACAGAAAAGAGGTCGGTCAACAGATCGACGTTGTCGGCAAACGGCAGAATCGTCGAACGAGCAGTCATCTGTTTGCGCGCGATCATCGCCGTCAACTGGTCCTGCGGAGCAAGATTGGTCGGTAGATGGGTTTTCATAGCTGGCTATCCTTTCCATAGATGGTCGTGGGCATGTTTTCACGATCAGAAGACAGTCGCTGGTGGCTTGAAGAGCCAGGGTTCTCAAGGAGCGTTTCGAAGGATTGAAAACGCCGGAGACCGAACGGTCTCGGGGTTTCAGCGGGCAGCGGCGAGTGTAATTCGTGTCTGTGTTGCTTGTCTTCCATGACTCAACAGGGCACCATGAGTTTTCGTCACCGGTAGGTATTGCAAGGTCTGTGCCGGGCTGTATAGATTCTGAACAGTGAAGGCAAGTCTATGTCGCACAGTAGGTAACAGAGGGCGGGCGTCGTCTGTGAGGCGGCGCGGAGGGCAGATCGAATGGTCGTTCGGGCGATATCTTCCGGGTTTGACGGCAATCCTTTCTGCCTGAAAAATCAGGCCGCCGACTCCTCGATTTCAGAGTCGACGGCCATTAGGAAGGTAAGATGAGATGCGTGATATCTTTAGCTGGGGCAGTTTCCTAGAGCTTGCTGATTATAAAGACTGAGGTCAGCACTCCGGTGGCGGCCGATAACCAGGTGGTGA
Source organism: bacterium (assembly GCA_030629485.1). Taxonomy (GTDB): domain Bacteria; phylum Zixibacteria; class MSB-5A5; order GN15; family FEB-12; genus JAJRTA01. The sequence continues at coordinate 1,277 of DAOVOW010000382.1, read as the reverse complement.
TTGTCTTGCCCCAGTTACGGTCCTTCTTTATCCTGGTGGGTACGAGAATCATATCACCCACCTCAATCCGTTTGCCGAGCACGCCGCCGGAGATAACCTCACCCCCGGCTCGGACAATGCGAACCTCTTTCTTGTCAGCTCGGCGTGTAAAGTCGCCGGCGTGCTTGATGTAAAACTTAGCTTTGCGTCCCGGGTCAAAGCCGATAGTGCCGTTGGAGCCAACAGCGCCGATTACCGGCACCCCGGATGGAACGGTCGGCACGTAAATGCGGTCATTCGGTTTCAGTGCGATGCTCGACCCACAGTTAGTGGGATCATTGAGCTTGTCGGTGTCTATGATGATCCGGTTCATCGCGGTTGGGTCGTACTCGACTTCGACATGCTTTTTCGCTTGGCCGAGACTGTCGATGACCAACGGTTGTGAATTGGCCAGCAGCCGGGGTAGATTGGCCCGCCTGAGGTCATCCTCGATGGAGGCTCGCTCCAGAACCAGCCCCTTGGGAAAGGCCTCGGCCGTAAAACCACCGGCCCGCGCCAGCAGTTGACACAGGGTCTCGCCCCGTTCGCGAAGCACGTACTCGCCGGGGTACAGAACCTCACCCTCGATGGTAACGGAACGTTCCTGCTGCCACTGCGGGATTGACCGGATGAACAAGTGATCGTCTTCCCTTAACGTGATCGTTTGTGATGCAAAGTCATCAAGCGGAAAATACTCCAGCGACACCTCGCCGGCTTCGTCGATACGAGCCAACTCAGCCTGAACGAGGTCGGCTGATCGCGTATACGATCCCGCCAGAAACACCAGGTCAGCGGCCGACATACCATCGTAAAGAGGATACCAGCCGGGGCGGTTGACTTCCCCCTCGATATAAACGCGACGACGATGGAGCACATCATCAATGGAATAAATATGGATGGAATCATGATCACACAACAGAATATCAGCCGTGTGATCTCCCTGTAGAATTTTCCTCAGGTCCAGAGGGATTACCTCGACCCGGCGATCATGGTGACGCCGGTAGAGGTCGGCCCGTTCGTAGTATACATCGTACGGCTGCAACTGAGATTGGTCGACAATATCCGAGACGCGGGTGGAATCGTTGCGCTCATAGTAACCGGGATGCTTGACCAGCCCGAACAGCGCCACCAGGTTTTTCCTGGCCTGGAAGATGGAGTTGATCTTGAGATGATCGCCGTCTTTCAGAGTAACGTCGGTTCCTCCATCCGGAGCCTTCGGGTTCAGGTTGAGATCGAGCACTTCCCAATGGTCACAGTCC
>DAOVOW010000273.1 GCA_030629485.1 bacterium | reverse complement strand
TATTAGACTAAAGAGGGGGAGGCTGTGCGTAACGATAAAAAGTTTGCCTACGTAGCTGCCTGGGAGCACAAAGGTGTCGGTAACAAACCAGAGCTTCACAAAGAAGAACTCGAATTTGAAAGCGTTGAATTGGCCACAAGGAGCTACAAGTAATGAACCTAATACTGCGTGTATGGCGTCAAAAGAACGCTCAGGACAAAGGGGGAATGGAGACGTATGAAGCTCGTGACATCTCTCCTGATATGTCGTTCCTCGAAATGCTGGATACAGTTAACGAAGATCTGGTGACTAAGGGCGTCGAGCCTATTCATTTTGATCATGACTGCCGCGAGGGTATCTGCGGCGCGTGTTCTCTGGTTATAGATGGCATCCCACACGGGAAGGAGCACGCCACCACTACCTGTGAGTTGCGCATGCGACATTTCAAGGACGGCGACACTATTACGGTCGAACCCTTCCGCGCTAAGGCGTTTCCAGTAATCAAGGACTTGATGGTCGACCGCTCGGCCTTTGATCGCATCATAGCGGCCGGCGGGTTCATCTCCGTCAACACCGGCGGCACCCCCGATGCCAACGCTATCCCGATCTCGAAGGAAAAATCAGACCTCGCTATGGATGCGGCTGCCTGTATCGGTTGCGGGGCTTGCGTGGCGGCTTGTCCCAATGCTTCGGCGATGTTGTTCGTGTCAGCCAAGGTGACGCAGTTTGCGAATCTTCCACAAGGTAAAATCGAAGCGGCTGAACGCGTGCAGAAGATGGTCGCGCAGATGGACCTCGAGGGTTTCGGCAACTGCACGAATCATTATGAATGCGAGGCGGTCTGTCCCAAGGAGATCAACATTCGCTTCATCGGCCAGATGAACCGCGAGTTCATGAAGGCCAAGACGGGGTTAGGATGATCAGGTAGGTCGAAACCCCTGGTCCGAAGGACCGCCGAAGGCGGGTTTCGACACTGCCGGTTTCAATGTCGTGGGGTGGAGAGGCCTCCGTTCTGTTGGAGATTAGTCAGACCGTGGATCGGCAGCCGAGTTCTTCTTGATGTCTTTTTGCGCTGCAGCATCAACGACCGCCTGGAAGTTCTTTTCCCGTTCGTGCCGTCGAACATACCACTCTGAGAGCAATTCTTCGATAAGATTGATCAACATGCCAGCTTCTTTAGGTTCGACGTCGACCAGGAGATTAACGTCCTTTTCCATGTGGGCACCGATATTACCGATCTTACGAACGGCATCTATCGCATTCCATATGGCCGGTTCTACATGTACTTTGAGCTCTTCGATCTCATCGACGAGCCTGGATTTTCTTATCCCCCAGAAGTCGCGGATCATGCCCTGCAGACATCTTCGCGACAGAGTTGCCGATGCCTTGGGACTCCTGTCGCGGATTAGGCAGGCCTCCGTATAGTCCTCCCTGATCGGTGCAGGTATATAGGATGGGAACGGTTTGGCATTGGACGCTGGTCGAAGTTGCCAGACCTCGTATTCGCGGTTCTTGAGCCATCGGTGAGTGGAAGGGTCGAATATGATCTCATTCAGTTGCCCAACGACTATTACCTCCCGACACTCCTTGTTTGGGCAGACGACCAGACGACAAATCACCTGCAATTGCCTATGCTCGCCCGTAATGAGAGTACACGGGATGCTCATACTGTTTTCAAACTCGACGTAGCTGTCGTCGGTTATCACAGTATCGCGATTGCAAAACGGACACGTCCAGTTGAAGTTAACCATTCATCGCCCTAGTTGAATTGCCACAGCGACTAAGTTCCTCTTTCCACCTTACGGTGGACTCGTTACAGCATAACGCGGATTCAACTTGGGCACAAGGACAAAGAGAGGCTGCGCAGGGTTTTCTCGAGCGCCCGGATGGTCCGGACATCCATCAGAATACTGGCGTTCGCCAGTGTGACGAACTAGGAAAAGATGGATGCCCGCCTGCGCGGGCGTGACAGACAAGCCTATCTCTCGCGCTTCGCGCGTGCCCGGGTGGCCCGCCCTCACGGTGGGTTGAACAAGAGTCGACTTCAGCACTCGCAAAAACACCATTTATTCCACACAAAATGCGCCTGTACATTGATTAATAAAGCACAAGCCATGACCACCAGCGCAAATCAGATCGCCGTCAACCTGCTCCTGAATCACCTCCCGCTCATGCAGACAACGGAATCACCACCGATTTTGTTATGTGAAAGTAGTTTTTCGCAAAACGAACCCATTTCCGTATCAGGTGCCCCACAGCTTGGGGAGTGTTGATAAACCCCCTGTGCTGTTGTGTCAGGTCTTGATCCCGTGTCAACGGGATTGTGACCTGACACATAAGTACTTGTCAGACAAGAGCGGTTTCGACCTACGGTTTGGAGACTTCCTCCATGAGGTACTTGTGCATAGCACGGGCAGCTTTTTTGCCGGCGCCAGCAGCCAAAATCACCGTAGCGCCGCCGGTCACGATATCACCACCAGCATAGACACCTTTGCGTGAAGTTAGCATCGTATCGTCGTTGACGGTGATGTTACCCCATTTGTTGGTGTCAAGACCCGGCGTGGTCTGCGGGATCAGCGGGTTAGAGGAGTTGCCGATGGCCACAACCACCAGATCGACATCCATGATGAAGTTGGAACCTTCGATCGGCACCGGACGACGACGACCCGAGGCATCCGGCTCGCCAAGATCCATGCGCAAACACTCCATCGCCTTCACCTTGTTGTCGTCATCACCGATGAAGTTGATCGGCGTGGTGAGCATGTGGAACTGCACGCCCTCATCCATCGCATGGTGGATCTCCTCGGCGCGCGCGGGCATCTCGGCCTCGCTGCGACGGTAGACGATGTAGGCGTTGTCGGCGCCGAGCCGCAGCGACGTGCGCACGGCGTCCATGGCGGTGTTGCCGCCGCCGAGCACGGCCACGTTTTTGCCGATGATGATCGGAGTATCGCAATTCGGGAAATCGTAAGCGCGCATCAGATTCGAGCGCGTCAGGTATTCGTTGGCGGAATAGATTCCGATCAGGTTTTCGCCCGGGATACCCATGAAGTTCGGCAGACCGGCGCCGGTGCCGATAAAGACGGCATCGTAGCCCATCTCGAACAGTTCGTCGATAGTGTCCATCTTGCCGACCACAGTCGAGTTCTGGAAATCAACCCCCATCTCGGCGAGGAAGTCACACTCGGCCTGCACGATATGTTTCGGCAGCCGAAATTCCGGGATGCCGTACACCAGCACGCCGCCCGGTTTATGCAGCGCCTCGAAGATAGTGACGGCGTGACCGAGCTTCACGAGGTCGCCTGAAACGGTGAGACCGGCCGGGCCGGAACCGACGATAGCCACCCTGCGACCGGTGGGCGGGGCGATCTCGGGCAAAACGACCAGATTGTTCTCGCGCTCCCAGTCAGCCACAAATCGTTCGAGATACCCAACTGCCACCGGCTTGAATTTCTTGTGCAGCGTGCAGACGATCTCGCACTGTTCTTCCTGCGGACAGACGCGTCCGCAGACCGCCGGGAGTGAGTTGGTCTCTTTGATCTTGCGCGCTGCAGCAGCATAATCTTTGTCCATAACCAGACGGATAAACCCGGGGATGTCGACTTCCACCGGACATCCGGGGATGCATGGTGCTTTCTTACACTCGATGCAACGGTTCGCCTCAAGCAGCGCCTGTTCCTCGGTAAGTCCTAAGGGGACTTCTTTGAAATTGTGGTTGCGTACGTCGGGTTCCTGCTCCGGCATCGTCTGCCGGGGAATTTTCATCCGTTCTTTCTTCGGTATCTGCTCAGTCACACCTTACTCCGTCTATGCTAAATAAGATCATGCATACTCAAACCGCGACACGCTACGCTTATTTCACTTCGTCAGGATATTTGAACGTCTCGACCGCCTTGGCCAGCTTGCAACCGGGGTTTTCCAGGAAACGTTTCATGGCGGTGCGCTCCTGCTCTTGATAGGCGCCGAGTCGACTGGTCAGCAAGTCGAAATCCACTTTGTGGCCGTCGAAATCAGGACCATCAACGCAGGCGAACTTGGTTTCATCACCGATCAAAACACGACACCCGCCGCACATCCCAGTACCGTCAATCATGAGGGGGTTCAACGACACCCAGGTTGGTACTTCATAGCTACGAGTCAGGTTAGCGACAACTTTCATCATAATGACCGGGC
>DAOVOW010000397.1 GCA_030629485.1 bacterium | reverse complement strand
TTGCCACGGTTGGAGGTTTCCGTCTTACTGGCGTTCTTCTTGACACCGAGCGTGATTGAGACATTGGAGCGAAATTTCAGCTTCCCAAAGATCGGGATGCCGATGCCTCCCGGAGCACTGAATGAGTATTTGGCGTCAAAGACCAGCGATTGCTTCGAGCTTCTGGTGCGGGATTGCGGGCTGCCGTCCGAAGGATTGAACTTCTCACTTTCATCCTTCGATCTGGTAGCCGTACCGGAGAGACTGAGAGCTTTGAACAGTTTGAAGCTGATCGCCAGGAGCGGGCTGTACCTGATCGAGACACTCTTTTGAGTGGGGAAACCTCCATCAAGGTCGATCGTTTCCTTGGTTGAGCGCGAATAGCCGGTACGGGGTGCAAAGATGTCGATTATTCGGTTGACGATCGGTTTCAGAAGCGGCAGTTTTGAGAACTTCTTGATCCTGATGGACAGATCGGGCCAGGAGGTAGAGATAGACTCGCGTCGCGAGCCCTGCTTAATAACGTCGCGTGTTATCGACCGCTTGAATTTCACATCGCAACTTATTCCGCCCAGGAAGCTGAAACCACTGGAGGCGTCGTATGAGATCCCTTCGCCGGCTGAAGGTGCTCGGCTCTGGCTGGTGGTCGGAACCTCGGTAGTGCGCTCAAGGCCGAATCGATACCGCCAGAGAGGCCGCTGAAGCAATCCGGGGACAGCGGCGTTGTATGACTGTCCATAACTGTAACTGGGCGGCTTTATCCATCCCGTCAGGAAGCGCAGCACGGCCAACGGTGGGTCGTAGAAAGGTCGACCGTCATCCTCTTTCTTTTCACCGCCCGAGCGCACATTCTGCCGCCGCCCGCGGAAGCGCCTTTCACCGCCTGACGATTTGCCGCCGAGCAAGGCCATGTGATCGAAACGGCCCTTGACATTCCAGGAGCGGGACATCCTGGAGTGTCGAGATTCAGAGGACCTATCCCAACTATCACTGTAGGAAGACTGGTACGAAAACGCTGCGCTGAAAAAGCTCAACAGCTTTGGGTCATAGCTGCCGCTGAAGGACTGTGAGAAATTCGTCTCCAGGCCGAGGCGGAAATCGCTCAAGGACAGGTTGACCAAATTGATATCGGACAGATCCCGCCTGGTCGATACATTGAATGAGGTCGACAGGTTGTCGAACAGTTTGTAGCTAAGATCCATTCGACCGCTGAAATCACGCTTGAACGTGGAGCGACGATTGAAATTGACGTCGTCCCATACACTGATGTTGCGGCTGAAGCTGCCGGAAAGTTTCCAGCTATCCGGGTAGAGTCCAAGTGTGGTGCCGGAAACCCGTCGGACGATCGGAATGCTTTTGGTCCAGAAAAGTATCGGCGGTCGGGGGATACCTTTGATGGCCAGGTTGAAGTTGGACGTGACTTTGAGGTTTTCATCGACGCTGTACGGCTTCGGTACGGAACGCATTTGTGTCCGACCATACGTAAGACTGCTGTTGAACCGGTTCAGCAGAACATCGAACAGGATATTCTTCCCCTTGTACTTGAACGATTCGGAGACGGTCAAGCTGCGGCTCTCCCGAACAGTCTGCTCCAGTTCCCGCACTTCCTCGGGCAGCACGATATCCGAGGAGGTGCGCAACAGTGGCGTCGTAACGCTTTTGGAGTAGGTGTAGCCGATGGGGATCCTGGCGCCCCACGATGGCGGCAGGAACCGGTGAAACTGCAGCGTAAGACTGTACCGGTATGACATCGATGACGAGCCGCTGCCGAGATTGCCGCTGCCACCGCCGCGAGTGGCCGAGGAGATACCACGGAAGTAGGGATCGCGAGCGTCGAAACCGAAGCTGTAGCTGACCAGGTCGGCCAGGGATCCACTGATGGCCAGTCGTCCAGCCGTGCCGACGTCTTTTCGGACACCGGTCACGCGCAACTCATCCAACCAGATGTACCCATCCAGTCGCTCCAGCGAATCGGTGGAGGTGTTTACGAGGCCGGCCGCGAAGTAGCGTATTTCGTTGAGGTTGGGTCGTCCTTTCACCCGGTAGGTGGAACTGCTGTCATCGATTCTGCTCTGCTGACCCTTGGGCGCGGCCCGCATCAGCGAATCCTTGAAGCCGGTGATCTCGTTGAAATCGAATTTGACGAAGTTGCGCTCATCCCAGCCGGGGTACAGAAAAGTCCGGTATTCGTAGAAATTATCGGCGTCGACACCGATGCGGAAGAAGAACCGGATTTTCGGATTCTGTCCTGCCGGCGGCTCATTGATCCCCGGGCCGCCATAGACATACATCTCCATGTTGCGGTAGCCGGAGTATTTGTCGACGGCAATAAGTTCCTTGATGGCCAGACAGGTGTCGATATTGTTCAGATTCTCAAACTGCAGCAACAGACCGCGCTGGGCCTCCGTAACATTGGTAGTTGGATCCTCGTAGGCCTCGACGCCCTCCGGGGGGTCGAAAGTGCCGTCCTCCTGACTCGCTGCCGCCACTACGAACTTCGTCTGCGGTTCGGCCTCGGGTGTTATAACCGAGTCTTGCCAGGTGGACTGGACAAAGTACCAGGCTGCAACCTCTACCGTGTCCCATTTGTCGTCGTCGATGGAATCGTCTTCAAACCAGACGCGAATGTGGTCTATTTGATCCCAGTCCGGTGACCCGCCGTCATCCACGACCTCAGCCAGAGCGGTGGAGTCTCGAATGGGAATCCGGTATGTCCACCATCGTCTCTCGGCAGCGACATCTCGTGGCCAGTCTGAGGAATCCACCCGAAACGAATCCGACTCGAAGTCGATCACGTAGGAGAAGTAGGAGTCCAACCGGTTGAACCCGAACGGTGACAGGGCTTCTTCGTCCGGTCGACCCTGAACCGATGGGTCATTGATGTTACCCTCGGTGCCGTTATACCATTCGTACCGTATCGAC
>DAOVOW010000052.1 GCA_030629485.1 bacterium | reverse complement strand
GTATGGTTCGGGGGTGTCGCTCTATGATTACGACAACGATGGTGACAACGACCTGGCCGCCGGGCGGTGGTGGGATCGGCCGCGCATCTATGAAAATATCGGCGGTACCTTCACGACGACACCAGTGTGGCGGGCCGATCCGGAGACGGTGGTGGAGGAGATGGCCTGGATCGATGTCGACGGCAACGGGGTGGAGCAGCGGGCCGACACTTTCTATGCCACCGGGCGTAAGCTCTTCTATGTTGCTCATCAGCCGCTCTTCAGCATGGATTCGGTGTTGGTCGATGGTGCTGTGTTGTCGCACGGAGACTACTGTTACGACTTGGTGTCGGGATGGGTGTCTCTGGGAACGGCGCCGACCGTCAGCGCGATAGTGTTTTACAAGTACTCTTTCACCAATGACCTGGCTATTTCCCATTGGGATACCTATAACATGGTGTTTGCCAACACTAATCGTCCTCCGGTCGAGTTCTACGCTGACACCACGGTCGGTTGGGCGCCGCTGACGGTGCAGTTTACTGACAGCTCGCTCGGCGCCGGTGAGTGGCTCTGGCGTTTCGGGGACGGTGGTAGTTCATCGGTGAAAAACCCCGAGCATACCTATGTCACTGGCGGGGCGTTCGATGTCTACCTTGAGAACCTTCTGCCGGATGGATGGCACAACCATACGACTAAAAAGATGGTCGTGACCCTGGCTGATACGATCATAATTGACGATGGGTTTATGCCGCCGGGCGGAACGGTTTCCATCCCTGTTTACCTGCGCAACTCTCATCCGATGGAGGAACTGGTCTTACCGGTATCCTACTCAGGCGACATCAATCTGACTTACACAAGTTTCGACACGGACTCTTGTCGCACCGACTACTTTGACTATGTTCAACTTGTTCAGTTCGCACCTTCGTCGAAGAAACTGGCCTTCAGTTTCAAAGCTGGTGTTAGTACCAGCAATCCACCCTTGTCCCCCGGCTACGGTCCAATTATCAACCTGAACTTTTCCGTCGGTGTCGGCAGCGGCACTAACACTATTGACACCACGACATTGGGGTCGCGCCTGCTGGAACTCGACGCCGGCTACGTCGTCTACCAGCCGCGGGTGGTGGCTGGAGTTTGGCAGACCGGACGCTGCGGTGATATCGACGGAAACGGCACCGTGGCTGATATTGCCGACCTGGTCTACATGGTTGACTACATGTTTACCGGTGGACCGCCCCCTCCAAACATAGATGCGGCCAACGTTGACGGCTTGAACGGAATTGACATCGCCGATCTGGTATATCTGGTTGACTACATGTTCAACCAGGGCCCGGCACCGGTTTGTTAGCGGCGATCGGGTCATAGCAGGATTTCAGGACAAATGAAAGCGGCCGCCCTCGTGTGTTGAGGCGGCCGTTATTCGTAATCTTCGTCTGTTGTCCAGGTCTACCGTACGATCATCCGGGCGAAGTAGTCGGTGTATGCATCTACTACCGTCAGCGGGCTCAACACCAGCGTGTCCGCGTCGAGCCGCTCAACAATCTGTGAAGGGACCTGCTCGTCACTGTACTTGATTACCCAGGCCATCTCCCCGGTGCCGGGTAGAGGCTCGCGGACAATCAGGTATCGTCCATCCGATTGTATCATTCCGTCAGGAAGGTAGACGTAATTGCTGTCGGCATCAAAGATCAATTGGCGCGTATAATCCACGCTGTCAGCGTAAACCGTATCACCGGCGATACCGCCGATGGACATGGCCCAGTTCCACGTACCTACTTCGCCGAGGTCCACCTCCTCAGCCGCCGGCGGGGTACCGCGAGAACACGAAATCATCATGCAAGTGACGGTGAGCAGTACGACTGCAAGAGATATCGCCTTTATGGCTTTGGTCATTTTGTTGTCCTCCAACTCTGTCATATCAACATGTTCCCGGCAGGGAATGTTATCAAAACCTCTCATAGGTGTGCGTATACCCGTTAATCATCAGATCCGTTAACACCAGTGTGTCGCGCCCAATGAATTCGATCGTCTGCGGTGCATGAATTCCGCCTTCGTAACGGAGCACCTGCCGTCGTACCACCACCGAGTCGACAGTTTCCCCCTCAGCCTGTCGCACCACCGTATCGACAGTCCACTCAATCGTGTAGCCGACCTCCCATTCGGGTTCGACGAAACTCTCGGACCATTCAGTTTCCCAGAACTCCACTGACCCCAACGGATTGAAGACAAGAGCGCGTGCGAAAGGGGCTGAATCTGCAAGAAGCAGCTCATCGTTGAGACCGCCAAAAGACTGAATCCAGAGCCAAGCGCCCTGCTCAGCCACGAAGGCAGACTGCATCGGTGTATCACTTCAGGAACAACTCATGCCAATAGCGCCAAGGGTAGCGATTATCATTACCAGGAGCAAAACCAGCGCTGTTTTTTTTATCGTCTATTCCTCCGTAACTCCGTTTATCGTTATGTCGCAGCTGTAACAGAGCATCGCGCTCCATCAATCGCGGGGAAATCTACAGCAATGATATTGATTTGTCACCGACTTCTTGGATATTGGCCGGCAACAAGGCAGGTTTTGGTCGCTATTCTCCCGAGGCGTGATGTCGACGGAGGTCTTTGAGTAGCGGATCGCCTTCCCGCAAATCCCACCAGACGTCGTTGGGATCGGCACGACGGATCATGCCGACCATTAGCGGACTGATTCCCTGATGACAGCGCAGAATGATGTCTTCGTACTCCTGGCCGATGATTTCCCATTTGCCGGAACCGGTCGACATCACGTAACGACATGGTTTGACCACGCCGGTGCAGAGCGCCTGGGCGCCGGAAAAGACCTCGTGACCCTCACGTAGTGAGAGCGCGTAGCGTTCGTTACCGCGAGCTGGTCGACACTGAAAGACGTAGTATGGCTGTATGCCGGCCTTAGCGGCGGCATACCAGAGATCAGCCAGCACGTGCGGGTCGTCGTTGATGTCGCGTAACAGGGGCGTCTGAATCATAAAGGTGTAGTTGGAGAAGGCTTTGACCACATCGACCAGAGCCGGTCGGATTTCCTCGGGACGTACCACGTGCAGGACGATATAGACTCTCCTGGCGTCAAAGTGGGGCAATACCCTGGCATAGCGCCTGGGGTCGTGCACCAGGGCGCGGGTGCCGATCCGGACATCGTGGATATGCTTGATTCTGCTGATCCCCTTAAGAAGTCCACTCATCAACTCTGGCTCGGCCAATAGTGCGTCACCACCGCTCATCAGTATGCTGCGAACCTCAGTGTGCTCTCGCAAATACGCCAACGCCTGTTTTCTGTCGACTACGATGTCGTTTTCCGACGCCTCGCCTTCGAACAGCCTCTTACGGAAACACCAGTCACAGATGGAGTGGCAATCCTCGGCCACAAACAACAGCACCGTCTCCCGATACTTGTGCTGCAAACCGGGAATGCGGAAGTTCTTCGCCTCGTTGGACGGGTCATATACGAATAACTCGCTCATGGCAGGTCTCCTTATCTATCGTCCGCAATGCCTACGCACATCGAATCCGTTCGAGTACGGTGTGTTACTCCTTCCGTCCGGTTGACCGTAGTCCCAACCCTCCCCTGGAGTTAAAACGACAAAAGCTGTGAGCAAGCGCCCTCACCGGCGCCTGACGTCCGGTTGCGGACCAAATGTCACCAGTATTGTAGGCAACGTAACTGACTCTGTCAAGTCTTGACACTAACAATCCTACTTACTATAACGCCGAGAATTCACTATTTGTTTCAATAAATACTTGAAGGTGCAAGCGTGCTGGTGTGGCGCGCAACAACTTAGCGTCGGCCAGCGTCGTGATATCGGTCGTCTGAATGAAACAAAAAAGTTTGTGCTTTGGTGACGATAGTCGCTGTTCTGATCCGGTCGATTGTGTCATGACTACCGGAAGTGGGGGAAGAACGTCGGTGATGTGGACTGTTCGCGTGAAGTGTTTCAAAAGGATTTCCGAAAAAACAATTGGCTACTGAACGCTAAATAGGCTATTATTAGGCTACTCTCGAAAGGAGGTGGTCAACTTTGTTGTCTCTCGACCCAAAGAAGCTGGCCAAGACATCGATCCCCGTCAGCACGGGCTGGCTTCTCGGTTCCTGCATGGAAGCCCGGGGAAAACAAGACCTCTGGATCAGGCAGAAGCCGGAGGTCCTCGAAGTTCTGCGCGAACAGGCTATTATACAGAGCGTGGAATCGTCGAACCGAATCGAAGGAGTGACGATACCGGCGGATCGGCTTCGTCCCGTAGTCCTGGGAAAAGCGAGACCGCGTGACCGTTCGGAGGAAGAGCTTGCAGGCTACCGGCGAGCGCTGGATTGGATCTTCTCGCGCAAACGCCGGGTCTCTATCATACCGGACGTTATCAAGCGACTCCACGCCATGGCACAGGGTGGTCGTTCCGGTGATGCAGGGGAATGGAAAAAGCACAACAACGAGATCATAGAAATCCTTCCGAACGGCGAGAGGAAAGTCAGGTTCGTTCCAACATCGGCCAAAGCTACCCCCAGGACCATGGAGATACTGTGCCGGAATTACCGTGATGCATCCGACGATGAACTCGTGCCTCCGCTGCTGGTCGTCGCCACCTTCGTCTTCGATCTCCTGTGCATCCATCCCTTCCGTGACGGAAACGGACGTGTTTCACGGCTGGCCACAACGCTCCTGCTGCAGTCCTCCGATGTTCAAGTGGCACGTTACATCAGCTTGGAGCGTCTCATTGAGGAGAGCAAGGACGAATACTACGACGTCTTGGCTGAATGTTCGCAGGGATGGCACGAAGGCGAGAATGAGATCGTCCCCTGGTGGAACTACTTCCTGAGCGTGTTGCGCCGGGCTTACAAGGAGTTCGAGCGGCAGGTGGAGTCGGTGAAGGCCCGTCCTGCGAAAAGCGATCTAGTGCGGCAGACCATACTCACACAGGTGGAGCGATTCACGCTGGGGGACCTTGCGGCCCAATTGCCGGCGGCCAGCCCGCAACTCATCAAGAAGGTCCTCGCCGAACTGAAGAAGCAGGGTAAGATCCGTCTTGTCGGCAGGGGACGGGGTGCTCGGTGGGAAATCATCTTGTAGCCCCGAATCGCTATGCCGAAGGAAATGGCTACAGGAGGCAGTTTGATCGACACCGTTGAGAAAAAAACCACCGACTACACCGAGGGGTCAATCACCGGTTCCATCCTCAAGATGGGGCTGCCTTCCATGTTCGGATTCCTCAGCCAAAACATCTATTCTTTGGTGGACACCTACTGGGTGTCGCGATTGCCGGGTCAGGAGTCGGGGGTGGCGGCGATTACGTTTTTTGCCACTATCCTCTGGCTGTTCTTCTCGTTCAATCAACTGGTGGGGCCGGGCTCGGTGGCGATTATCTCCAGACGATACGGAGAGAAGGCGTACGACCTGGCCGAGAAAGCGATCAAGGAAACGCTGATTCTCAAACTTTTCTTCGGCATAGTCTTCGGTGTGGTCGGGTACCTGGCGATTGAACCGATGCTGTACCTGATGGGCGCAAGGGGAGAGGCGCTGACCGACGGCATCGCGTACGGTAGCATCATGTTTCTCGGGATGGGGGTCATGTACGCCACATACTCGTGCTACACGGCGATGCGAGGTATCGCCAACCCGCAGATGGCCATGATCCTGATGGTTGCGTCCAATGTTCTGAATATGGTGCTGGACCCGCTGTTGATGTTCGGTTACTGGGGACTGCCGGCGCTGGGTATCAAGGGTGCGGCAATCGCTTCAGTGATCAGCTGCAGTCTCACCCTGGCCGTCGGGCTGTTTCTGCTGTATGGTAACCATACCAATGTCAAACTCCACCTGCGCGGCAAGGCGCCGGTGGGGCTGGACACGATGTGGAAGATACTCAAGATCGGAATTCCGGCCTGGCTCGGTTCGATGTCATTCTCCAGCGCCCGGTTGGTGATCATGCCGTTGATCGCGGTGTTCGGCACCGAGGTGGTGGCTGCTTATGGCGTCGGCAACCAGGTTACGCACTTTGGGATCATGGTGCTGGTGGGGATCGGGCTGGGTTTGTCGGCGCTGATCGGTCACAATCTGGGCGGTAAGAAATATGAGCGGGCCAAGAAGACCGCCGACCAGGCAGTCTGGTTAGGCGTCGGACTGATGCTGCTGTTTGGGATAGTCACCTTCTTGTTCGCGCGGCCGATTATGGGGCTGTTTTTCCAGAACGAAGTGACTATAGGTTACGGTGTGACCTTGCTGCGGATTTTTGCGCTCGGCTTTCCGTTTATTGGTGCTTTCTTGATGATCGAAGAAATCCATCTCGGCGTCGGCCTCAATACTCCCGCCATGGTGATGAATATCGTCCACTCCTGGGCTTTCGAGGTTGGCCCGATTCTGCTCATGACCAGTCTGTTAGGATTCGGTCAGGACGCTATCTGGTGGACGATTACTATCGCCGGTGTTTTCAGTACTATCATCTTCTATGTCTATTACCAGCGCGGTCGCTGGCTGACCGTGAAGGTGTAGGAAGCCTCCACGACAGGGAATGTTGAAAAAGCCCGAGAACCGTCATTGCGAGGCCATAAATGGCTCCTTCCGCTGCGCGGCAATCACCAATTGTTATGGGTCAGCCGTTTAGAGATTGCCAGGGTAGACTGCTGCAAGCTCGCGACGACGACAACAGGAACTTTGTCAACAAGCCCGACAAGACGGGTTCCAGGTTCTCTCTCGATAGGGGATTTGGGCGTGTGTTAAACCGCAACAGATCCCAACACAAGCCTGCATGATACAAACCATCATTTCACTTTCCTTCTCAAGCGACGAACGTATATTGGGCCCGGTCCATACTCTGGAGGAATGTTTATGCCCTGCCTTGAGATTACAATGCCGAGTACCACCGCCGACACGAAGACGCACTTAGCATCACGGCTCACCGAGGTTTTCGCAAAAGCCTCGGGCTTCCCGAGTGACGTCTTCGGTATCTATTTCAATGAGTACAAACCCGGCACGGCTGCCTCGGGAGGAAAAATGTTCGATGGCGGCGCGAGCCGACCATACTTGCATTTGTTGTTATACAGCCCGCGGCTGCGACGGTCCGTGAAGCAGAAACTGGTCCAGTCTCTAACGGTTGTTGATTTGACCGAGGCCCAACTGATATGCACGGACTAGTGTCACTCTTACCGTCCCCCTACTACGAGCGAGTTGAGGCAATCTGGGATCGGCTCGAGCAACGCTGTGGATTGACCGGCATTCGTGTGACGCCTTACCCACACTTTTCATGGCAGATTTCCGAGGAGTACGATTTCGATCGACTGGAAGCTGCTATGCAGCAAGTGGCCGCACGTGCGAAACCGTTTGCCGTCAAGACAGCCGGTCTTGGGATCTTTTCCGGTGAAAACCCGGTTGTCTATTTGCTGGTGGCCAGAAACAGCCGGATGGCGCAACTGTACAACGAGATTTGGCAAGCTACCAGTGGCCTCGGCACGGGAGTGAGTGAATACTATAATGACGATAACTGGGCGCCGCATATCAGTCTGGCCTACGGCGACGTAGATCGACAGACCCTGCCGGAGATTCTTGACGAACTCGCCTTCGAGAGTTTTGGTTGGGAGTTCGAGGTCAACAACATATCGTTGATCGTCGAGCCTGAAGGTCAGATTGGGCAGTTGCGTTGGAGGGTTCCTTTTTCGGGTTGACGGTAGGACTATTCCTGGTCACGGATAACGGTCGAAATCGAATAAAGCGTCAGGTGAGACATGAATACGAATAATAACAAAATTATGATCTTTGCCGGCAGCGGCAGCAAGAAGCTGGCTGCCGGGATATGTACGCACCTTGGTGTTTCTCTCGGGCGCGGCCAGGTGATGCAGTTCTCCGAGGGCAACACCTTCGTGCGCGTACTGGAAAACGTACGCGGTCGACGGGTGTACATAGTTCAATCGACAGTGTTTCCGGCCAATGACAACTTCATGGAACTACTGTTCTGGATAGACGCCTTCAAACGAGCGAGCGCCGAGTCTGTGACGGCCGTGATCCCATACTTTAGCTATGGTAAAGGTGACAAGAAGGACGAACCACGGGTGTCGATCCGAGCACGCGTTTGTGCCGACGCCATTGAGGTGGCCGGCGCCGATCGAGTGGTGACGATGGACCTTCACGCCCCGCAGATTCAGGGTTTCTTCCGGGTGCCCGTCGATAACCTGTATGCTCTGCCGGTCCTGTGTGAGTATGTTGGCTCTCTCGGTCTTTCCGACTGTGTGGTGGTATCACCCGACGCCGGTTTTGCCAAGCAGGCCAGAAAGTATGCGGCCATTCTTGGAACCTCGTTGGCTATTGCCGACAAGGAGCGAGCCGACCACAATGAGATGGCCGAAGTGATGGGCATCGTCGGGGAGGTGAAGGGGAAGACGGCGTTGATCGTCGACGACTTCACGATCTCCGCTGGTACGCTCACGGCCGTAGCCGAGCAACTCGTAATTCGGGGTGCACGGGAAATATACGCGCTGGTAGCGCATGGTGTCCTGGCTGAGGGATCGGTTGAACGAATCGATGCAAGCCCCATCAGGAAACTGGTGATTACCGACAGCGTAGAGAACCAGCCGGTGACCTTCTCGGATAAGATCGAGGTGGTCTCGGTTGCGCCCATGTTCGGTGATGCGATTCGATGTATTCACAACCGCGAGAGTATCAGTGAGATGTTCCCCCAATAGTCAGCGGTGCTCAAGTGGCAATCGAAGCTGTCATATTCGATTTGGACGACACCCTGGTCCCCAATGAGGCCAATGTGATGCGGGCGCTGCGAGCCACATGTGATCCGGTAGCAACGCAGTATGGGATCGACATCGATATCTGAGCAGCCAAATATCTGTTGACCTGCCTAAAATGTGATAGCCGATCCGGCCTCGGCCACGTATGCTGTTTGACGCCGGCAACAAGAAAACACTCGAAAGGAGAATTGAAATGCCAGACGAAAAACCTGCCGTCGGAACTTTTTGCTGGAACGAACTGATGACACGCGATGTTGGGGCCGCCAAGAAATTCTACTCCGAATTGATCGGCTGGAACCCTACCGACAGCGGCATGCCCGGTATGGACTACACCTTGCTGAAGATCGGTGACAAGGATGCTGCTGGGATGATGGCCATGCCGGACGAAGTACCCAAAGAAGTCCCGTCGCATTGGATGTCGTATATTGTGGTGGAAGATGTTGATGCCGCGGCTAGGAAGACGACCGAGCTTGGCGGTACGGTCATACACGGCCCGATGGACATACCCGGTGTTGGTCGCTTCTGTATCATCCAGGACCCGACCGGCGCGACGGTGTCGCTGTTCAAGTCGGCTTCCTGAGCGCCGAGCTAAGGCAGGTCGAAACCCCTGTGCCGAAGGTCCGTCCTGAGCGGAGCCGAAGGGCGGGGTTTCGACAGGTGTCATGCTGAGCGGAGTCGAAGCACAGGCAAGCCTGTCT
>DAOVOW010000117.1 GCA_030629485.1 bacterium | reverse complement strand
GGTGATGTCCAATCGTGTAGTGGTCACTGTACGCGATTTGCAGAACCTGCGCCAGTCGGCGCAAGGGGCAAAGTTCGAGGGTATACTGGGCGCCAGCTTTCTCCATCACCACAAGATCACCATCGACTACAAACGCAAGAAGATCCACCTGCACCAGCAGTGACCGATTATGTTACTTTCGATAGGGCGGTGCGCAGTCGGCGGCGTTGGGCAGGCCGGCAGAGATATTAAGACGGCATCAATTTCGCCTTGAGTAGATTGCGTTCCAGTACCATGCCCGCCTGGTTAGTCAATGATATTATTGACGCAAGGGTGTCATCGTTAATGGCGCCGGCCTCCCGCGGCGGAGCGGCCAGCACCACGAACTGAACGTCGTCCAGAATCTGGAGGGGAACGGCGGCGAAACTGTCTACTTTGAGCCGTTCGATCTCATCCCTGGTCATTTGGAATTCAGGGCTCGTCTGGTAGAAGGTGACGGCGTTGCCGGTCTTGCGCAGATGCTCGAACAGACCACCTTTGGCTGACAGGTTCAAGGCCTGCACTGCCTGCTGTGATTCCAACCCAAAACCAACCTTGCCCGCGAAACTATCCCATTGGGAGTCGTACTCAAAGACGATGACCACACCCATCTGCAACCCGCGGAAGAGCGCCTCGCAGACCACCTGAAGGATTTCGTCGGTAGCTTTGGCCTCCATCAGGGCACGTGTCGAGTTGCGCAGGAAAGCCAGTTGCACCTCTTGATTGCTGATCTGTTCGCGCATACCGTGCTCGTCTTCATCGGCTGCACGCACCGCCTGCTGTTCGAACTCGTCGTCGATATCGATCTGGAGGTCCTTGGCGATTTCCGAAACCTGCTCGCGGCAGACCGTCAGAAGGTCCACCATGCTCTCCTTGGATATCTGTATCAGCGCTTGGGCCTGCGCGATGACGGAGCGATAAACCGGTGACTCCGGATCGGTGCCGCCCATCACGTGGGGATACAGCAGGTCGCTGAGGTACACCAAGTCGACCACTACCTCTTCGGAGTTGACGTTGGGCGGCAGGTCGATACGATGGTGGCTCGATATTGGTTTGGACAAAGTGTCCGGCAGGTTCCAGATCCGTGCGATGTACTCACCGGCTTCCTGATGATCGATCTCTAACAGAACTCGCTCCGTCTCGCAAATATCGGGGACATCCGGATCGAGCTTGCCGATCTGTCCGTACTTGTCCGGGAAGGCGCAGGCCAGGATCGCCTGACCGATATCATGGATGAACCCGGCGATGAATGCCACCTCAATCAGTTTCGATTGATTGCTGTGGTGAGCCAGGTACTTGGAGACTATGCCCGAAGCCAGCGACCGCGTCCAGAAGGAAGTCAAATCGAACTTGCTGTTCTCAGAGAGTTTGTTGACCACATCATAGACCGACATGGAGATAGCGATATTGTGTACAGCACGAAAACCCATCATCACGATGGCATGGGTAACGGTATTGATCTTGCCGGCGTAGTTGCCATAGTAGCTTGAGTTAGCCATGCGAAGAATACGGCTGGTCAGTTGATGATCAGAGAGGATACAGTTGGCCAGGTCGGTGGCTGAAGACTTGGGATCATCGGAAACCTGCTTAATCTTGAAGATGATCTGCGGGATCGACGGCAGGTTGGAGAATCTTTCAAGCTTCTGTCTCAGTTCTCTGGATAGAGTACTATTCATGATTCTTCGAAAATTCCTATTTCAGCTTGGTAGTGTTCGGTGATTTCGGCGAGCAGTCTGTTAATCTTCTCTTCATCCAGCGACAGCATCCGTGCCGATTCCAACTCGGCCGGGTTGTCTACGACGGCGTCACGGAACCCGACATCAAGTGTCTTAGCCATGAAATTGGCCAAATGGATAATGTGCGCCACCGGTACAGGACCGTCCTCCTTAAACGGGGGCGGCAAATGGTGAGCGAAGATCGCGTCGATCAGGCTCGGCGGGAAGTCCCACTTTTCCAAGAGCAGCGCGGCAACGTCGCAGTGATTAAACCCGAACTCGCGGGTCTCAATCTCCAGGAATGAAACACGAGCGGCCTCGACCTCAATAACGATTTCCTTGTATCGGCTGGGCATTTTCTGTAACATGACAAGTTTGCCGATATCATGCATCAGCGCTGCGATGAAAGCCTGTTCCGCCTCAGGATGCCGGATCGACTTGGCAATCTGACGAGCCGATATCGCCGCCGACAAAGAGTGGCGCCACAGTTTAGCCTTGTAACCCTCCAGGTCGTCCTTGGTGTACATAGCGTGCGCCGACGTCGCCACCACCATTGACTGGACGGTGAAGAAGCCGAGAATCATGATCGCCTCTTCAAGGGTAGCAACGTTCTTGGGGCGACCATAGAAAGACGAGTTGGACAGCTTGAGCACCTTGGCCGTCAAAGTCTGATCGCTCATCAGAACCTTTGAAATATCCTCCACCCGGGAGTCCAGATCGGCCGTCAACCCCATGACGGCACTGACAATTGTGGGTGAGGCCGGCAGTTCGCCGACGGTCTGAATTATGTTGTCAAGAGCTGCTTTAGTATCGGAACTCTGATCCATAGATGTTTGTCCCCGCTTCTTTCCTATCAGATTGTATCGGCAGAATAGATGGTTTGGTTGAGAAGACCGACCAGACAGCTACTCCAGCTCAAACACAACAGGGATTGAGACCCAGCATCGAACCGGTTGGTGATTGCTGATGGCCGGCGCGAAAGCAGCTCCCCGGGCGGCGCGGGCGGCGTAGTCGCCAAAGCCATAGCCGGGGTTCGACTCCTCGTGAACGCGCACTTCCCGGGCTCGACCTTCGATATCAACCAGCACCCATAGAAGTACCTTGCCCTCGACCCCGGCGCGGCGGGCCAGCGGCGGGTACTCCGGTTGAGGCATGAAAACCAAGGACGGCGTCCGGTCAAGCTCGGCCGAGAAAAACTGGTACACCGCCGTATCCGCAACAAACGCCACCCCACCGAACCCAAGCCCGCCGCCCGCTTCCCAATCATCCTCCGGCCCAAATCCTCCCTGATTGCCCGGACCAAAGCCGGCTTCGGTCTTGAATTCGTCAAAGTCAGTTACCAGCCTGATTTTGTCTACTAACAACCCGGTCCCGGCTGAGGGGCTACCTGCCCGGCCACCAGCGGGTATGGGCGGCTGATCCGGAATTACCTTGAACTTATCGTCGGACCAGTCGACAATGATGGTGTCTTTAGGCGCGGGCCGGACCTCGATCATGTCTGCCTGTTCAATCGGCCAATAGGATGCCAGCAGGGCGGGCAACAGGACGACTGTTACAGCCACAGCAATGCCGTACAGCATGTGCCGCTGATAGGCTGCCTTCATGAGAAAGGCGGTGGATTCGCGAAAGAGGGTTGGGGTTCTCGCGTAGGCCGAGGCCTGATGGTGGTCAGTCATGGTACACCTCCCGGTGACGGCAGATGCCCATTACCCGCTAATCTATGAGTGACGGTCGCTTAATTATCGAGCGTAAACTCTACCTTATACGTAACCCAGCAGGCAATCGGTCGCCCGTTCTGAATACCCGGTTTGAACTTGCAGTGTTTCGCCTGCTTGACCGCCGCTTCGTCCAGAGAGATGGTCCCGGATGACTTACCGACACGGGCGTCACGGACATTGCCGTCCTTGTCCACCAAAGCCTGGACCCAAACATCACCGGTGATGCCGGCCTGTTTGGCCAGCCGCGGATATTCCAGAGGGGCCTGGTGAATCATCTCAGGATAGATCTCCACCGGCACGAATTCGTCCGGCGCCGGGAGGTAGTCGTCCTCGGAGATATCGATCTCAATGGCGCCTTCGCCGGCTACAGTGGCAATGTCAGGGGCTACAATCTCCGCTAACTCATCACGGGTAGCCAGCACGACATCGTCGTCCAGCACTTCATCGTCGGCCACCGGCTTGGGGATACCGACCTTTGGCGCTGCCGTTTGGGGTGCTTGCACGGCGACTTGAGGAGGTTTGCGGGCAATACTCGGCGGCGGCCCGAGATCGGCTACTGTCTTGATAACCAAGACTGGAGCAGCGCCGGCGTCAATCTCGTCTTCTCGGGACACAAACCAGGCCACCAGCAGGATCAAGAGCACCAGAGCCAGAATAAGCCCGGTACCGTAAAGAAAATTGCGCTGATACTTGGCCTTCAGTTCATACGCACCGTACGGCGACCATAGAGGATATACAGCCATTATTACTCTCCTCCTGGTTGTGCAATAGCAACCGCTTGTCGCGCCGCATCCATAATCTTGTCGTCTCTGTCTTCCCACTCGCCGATAGCGTAACGATAGGAAAACTTCTGGTCCCTTGGGATATCCCCTATCTTGACACCCAACTGCTCGGCGGTGTAGGCATTCCATGAACGCTCGATCAGGTCGATTTCGTCGAGGATATTGACCATATCGGCATAAGTGGCGTCGCGATGAATCAGGACCAGAGAGTTGAGTTTATCGTTGGCCCGGTTCTGGGCGATCAAGAGTCCCTGAAGGCTATCGGCATTGAACCGATAAGCGACGGTATCCGGAGTGTTGGCGGCAGTTGGTATCAACTGCGGCAGGTTATCCGGCGCCACGCGACGAAGATTCCACCAATAGACACCTTCACCGTCGACTCTGACGGTTAGCAGGTTGGATTCTTTGATCTCAATCTCCTCCTCTTCATCAATCGGCGGCAGATTAATCTCCATCGCCTGCGGCATGGCGAACACTGTTGTCACCATGTAGAAGATCAACAGAAGGAAGGCGATATCAACCATCGGCGTCATGTCGATGCGGATAGAGATACGCCGTTTCGGTCGTCGTAGACCCTTCTTTCCACCCTTGGGTGCTCGTTCTGCTACTTCACCGCCCATATACGCTCACACTCCTTCACTCAATATCCGGCACTCATATATTAAACGTACGAACCAGTTCATCCGTTCACTCAACCTCGCCGACCGACGTTTCCAGATCGGTAATGATCAGGAAGCGCTCCAGTCCGTCTTCCTGCATCTTTTTCATCACATCCTGCATCACACCAAAAGACGCTTGGTGATCAGCCTTGATGACAATGAGCGCCTTGATAAGCTGTCCTCGCGCCCGGTTAACTTCGTTGGTCACCGTGTACTTGTCACAGCGCCGTACACGCCGCACTTTCGTCGTCACCTTTTGCCCTTCGATTTCGATTTCGGCCAAACCGACATAGTCAACGTAGATCGAGTCGTACTTGGTGATGGTGATATTGATTACGTCCTTATCCGGCAACTCGATCATCGAATGCGACTCGGGCAGATCAACCGCACGCGCTTCCGGCGGCTTAAACTGCGTCGTCGCCATGTAGAAGATCAACAGCAGAAAGGCGATATCCACCATCGGGGTCATGTCGATCCTGATGGAAACGCGTCGCTTGCCGGCCATGGATTAGATTCCTTCCTTGTCTTTGAGGATCTGCATAACCTCAAAAGTCGCTTCGTCGGTGGTGTAGTTGAAGGCATCCACCTTGTTCACGAAGAAGTTGTAAAAGAAAATACCGAGGATACCGGAAAGAAGTCCACCGGCGGTATTAACCAACGCCTCGGAGATACCGACGGACAGCGCCTGGGCATCGATGAGGCCGCCTTCGACATTACCGGTAGCGGCGAAGGCACGGATCATACCGATCGTAGTACCCAAGAGGCCGACCATGGTAGCGATCGAAGCGATCGTCGACAGGGCGATCAGGTTGCGCTCCAATAGCGGACCTTCCAGCGCGTTGGCTTCTTCGATGGCCGACTGGGTCAACTGGATTCGCTTTTCGCCTTCCATAGCTTCCCGATCCTTAACTTCCTGATAACGCTCGATGCCGGCGCGCAGAACGTTGGCGGTGGTGCCGCGCTGCTTGTCACAGGCAGCCAGAGCGCCATCGAAATCATCCTTCTGGATCAACTGGATGAGCTTCTTGAAAAAGACCTGCACCGAACTCTTGCCCTTGGCCACACCATATAGCGAAAAATACCGCTCCACCACGAATACCATACACATGACAAAGATCATAATCAACAGAACGACCAAAGGACCACCCATATAGATGGAGTGCACGATCGGATTCTCCGATGTCCGAAAAACGCCGTACCAGAGACCAAACCCGATAGCAAACGCCACCAGAGCGTTGAGCGTTACGAAGAGAGTTTGTTTGAGCACTTACACTAACCTCCAAAATGTATTTTATTGTTAGATCTCAATTCCTTTTACGGCCAGCAAAATGACGGCCGCCAGTGATATAAACACCCCCCAGGACAACGATCCCAAGAACACGCCGGGGCCATAAGCCTGACCGATCGGTGCATAAAGGACTGTCGAATCAAAACCGTATTCAGCACCCAGGAAAGAAAGCACCATAGCGACAAAAAACAGAATCACCGGAATCCAGTTGAACTTGGTAATCCGCTTCAACTGCAGCGCCCTTTCAT
>DAOVOW010000235.1 GCA_030629485.1 bacterium | reverse complement strand
GGATAACCAATCTCAAGGAGTTCAGATATGAATGTTCTCAGTGCCAATTGCGGACGTACCCTGGTGGCCTTGTTGGTTCTACTGGGTACTATGGTCGGGCCAGGGGTGGCCACGGCTCAGAAAACGGGTTCGCTGACTGAAAAGATCGGCCAATGCATGGGGCATTACGTCTACGGTCGGTTTGATGAGGGTATCAACCTGGCCAACAACCTGCTTAAGAGGGCTGATTTGACGGCGCAGGACAGCGTGGCCATCTATGAATCGCTGAGTATCCTGAACTATGCCAAGGGGGACACCTTTCACCGGAAGTCGGTTGATTATCTGAACAAGATTTCAAAGATCGGGCCGTGTGTTATTCAACTGCCACGTGATTTGTGGCCGGCGGAACTGCGCAACAAGTGGTTTGAAATCACGAACGGTACTGATGCCTTCACTTGCGCCAGTGACAGCAGGCCGGGAGTGAAGACGATTGCCATAATGGAGTTCGACAACTTCTCTGTGCAGAAGTACCAGGACCAATTGGGGCCTATCGGCAAAGGACTGGCCGACTGGTTTGAACATGATTTCCGGAAGATCAGTTCGCTGACCGTGGTCGAGCGTGATAAGATCAACTTCGTCCTGCAGGAATTGGAGTTACAGAAATCAGGTACTGTTGACCGTGCTACCGCTGTCAAAGCGGGTAAAGTACTGGGGGCACAGTTTATGGTGTTCGGGTCGATTACCCAGCTCGACGCCAAGAACACCGGCATGGTGGTCAAGGTCGTGAGTGTGGAGACATCCGAGATCGTGGCTTCAGTTGACCGCCGGGGCAAGCCGAACTACTGCAAGATCGAGCAGGAATTGGTGGTGGAACTGGCCAAACAACTCGACATAGTGCTCAGCGATGATGTGAAGAAACTTATCGAAGAGGGCGGCACCGAATCACTCGACGCTACCACCTTCTATTCCAAGGGGCTTGAATACAGCGACCGATACGACTACAAGCAAGCCTACGAGTATTTCAAGAAAGCCTTTGAACTCGATCCGGACTTCACCGAGGCTAAGCAGAAGATGGACCTTTTGCAACCTCTGGCGACATGATGATCGCGGGATGCGTATCGGCAGCTTGAAGGAGGTCACATGATGCGAAATAAGACAAGTATTGTTCTTGTGCTGGTTTCGTTGGTGCTTGCAGGATGCTCGCAAAGCCTGTATATGCAAGGACGACGTCACCTGCAAAACGAGCGCTACGATCCGGCCATTGAATCGTTCTATCAGGAAATCAGCGTTAACCCCAACAACCATGAGGCATGGCGAGAACTCGGGGTTGCATACTATGAGAAAGGCGACCTGACCAAGTCGGAGGAGGCGCTCAAGCAGGCCAGCAATATAAAACCGGACGCGCGCACCCAACTCTATCTCGGTCTCGTCTATGAGCGGGGGGAATTGTACGAGAACGCCATCGACGCCTATACGGCGTCCTTGAGTTTGGGGTCCCGCGGCCGGACCGCCGAGGTGACGCGCAATCATCTCAGACGGCTCGTTCGCAAGAACCAGGAGGTAGAGATTGCTCGCGCGTTGGAGAATGAAGCGGATATCGATGCCGCCACCATTCCCGACAATACGATTACCGTGCCGAGTTTTGATGGATCGCATTTGCCGTCGGAATTGGCGCCGCTCGCCCTGGGCTTATCTGAATTCACCGCGATTGATCTGGCCAAAGTACACTCTTTGACCGTGGTTGAGCGGGCCAAGTTGGCTATCCTTCTCGATGAACTCAAGTTGGGACGATCAGGCTATGTCGATCCGGCCACGGCGCCGAGGATCGGACGTATTATGAAAAGTCGACGTATAGTCACGGCATCACTGTTGGCGCTTGGTGATGAGGGACTCAGGCTCGACGGCACTGTTGTGAATACGACTGACAGTGCTGTCATGATCCCGGAAGGTGTTGAGGGTAAGCTTGAAGATATCTTCGCTCTTCAGAAGAGGTTTGTGTTCAATATCCTCGACAGTCTGGGAATCACGCTGACGGTCGATGAGCGCGACGCTATTGCCAAGGTTCCGACTGAATCCTATCTGGCCTTTTTAGCCTATTGCCGGGGACTTGACTATCGCCAGCGTGGCATGGAGAATGCTGCTCGTGCCGAGTTCGGCAAAGCCATGGAGCTTGACGCCGGTTTTGGTGTAGCCGACGCCGAGCTAAAGAGAGACGCCGGTTTTACATCAGGTGGTTTGTCGCATGAACAGTCGTTTGAATCCTTGGAAGCAATCGTTAGTCGGGGGGGTGAACCCACGGACAGAGGCCTGGACTCGCGACTCAGGAATATCGTTGCTAATGGCGGAGTGCTTCCCGGTAGCGGTGGCGATGAATTCGGGCCAACGCCAGCGCAGACGGACGCGGAACCCAAAACTTCAACCGTCATCATAAGGGGGGATCTTGATGCGAACTAAACTGATACTCGTATTATTGGTTGCTGCTGTTTGGCTGGCAGCGGCCTCGCCGTCACAATGTCAGA
The DNA here is from genome assembly GCA_030629485.1 of bacterium. GTDB lineage: Bacteria > Zixibacteria > MSB-5A5 > GN15 > FEB-12 > JAJRTA01. The sequence goes on along the minus strand of DAOVOW010000235.1, from coordinate 2,020 downwards.
TCGTGTACGGTCGAGCAATCTCCGGCACAGCAGGCTTTGTGTACAGCAGTTGGAGCCTGGAAGACTCGGCGCAGAAAACAGATATCACCCAGATCAGTTTCCCCTTGCGATTGTTTCTTCCCCTGCAGGATAATCTTGAGGCCGACGTGTACGTCGCGACTTCCTCGAACAGTATGGACCAGGGCGAGAATGACTACAGCCTTTCGGGTCTCGGTGACCTCCGGGTGCAGGTCAATCGTTCTTTCAGCGACGATCAGTTACTCCTCAGCGTAGGTGTCAATGTGCCCACTGGCAAAACGAAACTCAATCGTGCCGATGAGACGCCGGTTTTGCAGATGTTGACACAGGATTTCCTCAGTTTTTCACAGCGTCGTTTTGGCGAGGGGTTTGGGCTCAATATTCTTCTCGGTGGCGCCCGGATGATAGGTGTTCTGCGATGCGGGGCCGGTATCACCTATCGCTACATCGGCAAGTATGACCCCTACGAGGGTGTCGAGGAGTATGATCCGGGTGACCTTATCAGTTTCAACGCTGGTGCTGATTGGGAGAACGGTCCCACCATGGTCTCCGGTAACATCGTGGTATCTTTCTACGGCAAGGACAAATGGAATGATCGCGAAGTTTTCAAAGAGAGCTCCCAGTTCGGGTTCGGTCTCAGCGTCAATCACAATCCGGAAGGATTCAGGGCCGATGGATCGCTTGGGTATATCGCTCGCGGGCGTAATTCGTTCTTTGCGCCTGAAGAGAGTAAACTGAAGGTCTACGGCAATGAACTGTCATTGGCGGGCAACCTGTTGTGGCTGCCGCCTAACGGCTGGTTCTATGGGCCGAGCGCAGTGCTCAAGCTTATCGCTGAAAACGAACGGGGATTCAGCAGCTCCACGATTTTCGGATTCGGCGGAACCGTGGGGCGCAAGCTTGGCGATACGGGAACAGTGGAAGTGAGTCTCAGGTACTTCACCGGTCAGGCTGATGGCGGTAATACCGACGTAAGCGGATTGCAGATATCAACCGGCGTCAGGATTAGCAGGTAAGGAGGTCGGATGATGCAAGGAAACAATATGTTCAGAATCTTGGCCTTGTTACTCGGTTTGGCATTCGTGCTGACGGCGCTGGGTTGTTCGGACAAGACGCTTAATGTAACCAACGAAACGGCCGCAGTCAGTATGAGCTTCAAAGTGACCTCACCGGGCATGATCGACCTGGTCAGCCAGTTTCGGGTTATTGTAACGGCCGAGGATATCGATCCACCGATCGACAGCCCACTGACTCTCAACGGGCGTTATCTCGAAGGTATAGTTGAGGTGCCGGTGGGTTTGGATCGCCTCTTCACCGTCATGGCCAACGACGTCGAGGGGAAGGTTCTTTACCAGGGAGACACGACCGTAACGATTGACGGCAACGCGGATGTGGAATTACTGATCAACCTCTATCCGCAGGTATCGTTGATCCGAGTATCGCCGCGCTATCTCGAAGTGGCCGCCGATACGGTTTTCTCCGTCGATATCAGGGCGTTTAACGTGCGCAATCTTTATGGTTTTGCCTGTCATCTGCACTGGCAAGGGGCCGTTATCTATCCGGATAGTGCTCACCCACTGACGCTGCTGGGTACCGATATTCTGTGGGTTGATCGTATTGATCCCAATCTCCACTACTACGCCATCGGGGTTACTCAGTCCGACCGGGTTTCACTGCTGGTGGATTCTAACGGTGACGGCGATTTGGCCCGAGTCTTCTTCAGTAGTTTCTCGCCTGATTTCCCTCCGGAGGCGGCAGGACTGTCAGTTGAGATAACCGAGCTTACGATGCCAAGTGGTGAGTTGATACCGATCGACAGTGTCTCTGTCGATGGAAGCAAAATCGTCGTCGGCAGTCCGGGGATATAGGGATGGAGCGGTGACCTGCTGCTGTTTTGTTGAGTGGCCGCTCAGGTCTCCGTGGGACCCGAGTGGCAAGCCACTTTTTTGAGCTTCGTGCCTTGTAACCTCACCCTGAGCGGCACAAACTCACCCTGAGCGGC
>DAOVOW010000071.1 GCA_030629485.1 bacterium | reverse complement strand
GGCAAGCCGATCATCGGAAGTTGGAAGGTCGAGTACGAAACCCGAAAGGAGTCTCTGGGCTACACGATCGAGGACGAGCATCTGACCAACGAGATTCGTCGCTGCGGCGACGAGTATCTGATCCACTGGACGCGCGGCAGCAACGGCCCCTGGCCGACCGAAGATGCTATCGACTACTATCAGGCCATCGCACGCTCAAAGAGCTATCCCCGAAGTGGCTTCGACACCTTGTGCAGCATTGTAGGAAAGCGCAGGATAGTCGCGTCGTCTCGCAACATGCCGGAGCATACTCCAACGGTCAGCTTCTCCTGTCTGCCACCTCGGGAACTGGTTCCGCTTATCACCTGGCGGGCGCGACGGCGACTGATGTCGTTTGAACCGTATGGTATCGGTTTGGAACGGGAATATGCCTCGAAGCTTGGTATCCAGCCAGTACGCTATTATAACCGTGATAGTGACCGGCCGGACGATGTCCCGACCTGGCTGACCCAGTCCTCCGGTGTCAAGTCCGACTGGCGACAGGAGCGGGAGTATCGGTACAAGGGCGACTTTGATTTCTCTGAAACGCCCAAAGACAAACTCGTCTGTTTCACGCGCACCCGCGCCGAGGCGGGGCAATTGCAGGATGCGACCGGTATCCGTACGATTGGCTTCACGGCGTGACGCCGCCGGCCCGTCGCACCTCGAATCAAGTGGGTGGCAGAAAAAGAAGGCGAGGTGAGGGGGGCACGACAGGATCAGAAAGACTTTCTCTTGTGCTGGCGTCGCAAGGCTACAACCACGAAGGAAGCCAGAATTAACGCAAGCAAGCGCTCTATGGCGATCAATGCTCGTTGCCACCCTAAGCGAAGAGCATCATCCATATCACTTCTGCTGAATGAGACTAAGCTGAGATTGAGACATACTGCTTCCCAGTAGTCGGCAGTAGCAGGCAGTGGAACTCCCTCAGTGAGACACAATTCATACTTCACCTGGCAACCACCATCCTGGTGGCAGTCGGGGGTATCTAACCACACACCCGAGTTCAGAAGGACAGCAGGCGTAAGAAACAGAACAAAGAGCAGCCACATGAAAGAGCGCAGCCAACGTTGCCCATATAGCGAAAACAGTTTATAGAGGAAACGCATAGACAGAAACTGCCAAATACCCCCCTTCATCTTCCTTTTCATTTCCTGCTCGCCAATATAGAATCCGCTGGCCTCCTGATATCTGTAGCGCGAATCGTAGTTCATCTGGAGCTGGCGGTATGCTTCCGCAAGCATGTCCAGCACCTTAATTCTGCTACTGGGATTGATCTCGTCATTAGAGACATTTCTGTCTTTCTCCGACAACGCAATCTCGTCGTAAATGCAGGTTCGCCCGTGAATTATGCCATACTCCCCACGCCATTTTGCCGATGCAATCTTCCTGAGCGATCGTTGGACAATGTCTGTTCGTGTCGGCCAATCAGGCGAATCGAATCTGACCTTAGTTAAGTCTGTGCCGAGAAGTCGTGTAAGAGACAGATCTACATGTCTGAATTCAAGCGCCTCGCTGTCGTCAAGACCACAGAAGCTGAAATCTGCTTGTTCCAGAAAGACCCTCTTGCTTATTCCAGAGCCATCAAGCACTAGTTTTCCGCCCGACCTGACTTGACAACGTGCGAAGCTGACGGGACACCTAAACTGTGTCCCAACGAAATAAACATGGCCTTGAATCAACAAGTCTGTGAAATCCGCATTCATTGACACGGTTGTACTGATGTTCATTCCTTTGTTTATGGTCGCGTTTGTGCATGACAAGCCGCCGCCAAAGCCGCCCCCTCGAATGCTAACCTCACCCTCAAAGTTCGTGTCCTTGTAGTCAATCGGGCCCGTGAATGTCGCGTCCTTGATTTGAAGAGTGGCACGAAAAGTCGTGTCGGAGAAGTCAATGGATTTCTTCCATTGTCCCCCCTCTATAATAAAGACGGAGCCATCGATCCCTATCTTCGATTTCTGAAACCCAACACCCTCATCAAAGTGTACACAATGGAACCGGACGTCCGAATTGAACTCTACAAAGCTGTAGTCAACGGCTCCAGAAAAGGAGCACTTGAAGAAGTTGACGGGTCCGTTGGATTTTACTTTGCGAAAGCGAGCTTCGGCTTCAAAGATTGCATTGTTGAACACGACACCTTGAGCAAACGAGCATTCCTCGAAACATGCCTTACCTAGGAAATGCGTCTCTTCGAAAGAAACATGCCGCGGAAAATCTGCCTTGTTGAAATCGATCGGTCCAAGGAATCTCGCTCTATCGAACACTACCGGCGGCTTTGGTGTTCGGGGACGGATTATAATCCCAACTGGGAATACGAAGCCAGTAAGGTCACTAACTGGACCATCCTTTCTAAGTTCGAGAGTCACTTCGTGCTGAAATGCGTTCAGATCCTTGGTCGGATCATCCAGATGGCAAATGCACTTGTCACCCGCTACGATAGGTCGATTGCAAATGGTGCCACTATACATTGGGGTTTGGCACTTTTCTAGACCCATTTTCCCATCATCCTTTCCCTTTGAGTCGATAACCTACCGCAATCGCTTCAGCTTCTCCAGCAACTCCCCTGCCTCACCTTTCGACAGGCCGCGGGCGATTAGGTCGTCTTTGGTGAGTTTTTGAGATGCGAGCGACTCTTTCAGCACCGACAGTTCCGGGCCGGAGAAGGAGACGCTGTTGAGCACGAAGTCCTCAAAAGCCTCGTATGCCATCGGGCAGACGGTCTTGACCATGTCGGCCATGACACGAGCGTACTTGCGAATCTCTAACTGGGCGTGTGCATCCAGCCGCAGCTTCAGAAAATGAAACAGGTTGTGCAGATCGATCTTCCAGTACCATTCGGTGTACAGCGACAGCGGCAGAGTTATCCGCGCCAGCTCGCGGGCCAGGCCGTCATCGACAAAACCGTGGTAGCTCTCATAGGCGGCGCGCTGCGACTGGTTAAGGTCCTCTACCAACCGTCGCCGAAGCGCCTCCGGCGCCAACTCGTCGGAGCTCCCCTGTTTGTTGACTTCGGACTGGCCGCGGATGTCGTCGTCGGCCGGAACGTAAAACTCCTCTTTCATGATCGAGTAGCGGCCGGACAGTTCGTTGACGTTGGCGGTGCGGTGACGGATCCATTGACGAGCAACAAAAATCGGCAGCTTGACATGAAACTTGAACTCGACCATCTCAAACGGGCTGGTGTGGCGGTGGCGCATCAGGTAGCGGATCAGTCCTCGATCCTCGGAGATCTTTTTGGTCCCCTCGCCGTAGCTCACCCGCGCCGCCTGCACGATTGCGGCATCGGAACCCATGTAATCGACCAGCCGCACGAAGCCGTGGTCGAGCACGTCGAACTGTTTGTCGAGTAGTTCGTCTGCCTGTTGAATATGCGAATGCGCCAATCGGACCTCCATGGTTTCAGCCGAATATATGAACGCCGAGTGGCGCGGACAACCACTTTGTTAAGAGATCGCGGCGCACGAGCACGTACACCGCGCACGGTATCCGAAGAACACAGCCCATCTGCAACGGACCGTGTCCCCGCGAAACGAGCTCCTGAGACAGCAGTCAGATGCCTAGTGATCCGCTGAATTACTGTTGCTTTATTGTGATCGTTGCGGCATTATTGGTCTGACGTAACAGCAAAGCAAGGAGGTTCTGATGCGTTTTCTCTGCTTGATTCTCGCGACTCTGATGGTAGTCGTGCTGACCGGCAGCCCCTGCACGGCCAACGTCGGCGACACCCTCAAATCGATTTCATCACCGCATGTCTGTCCTCAGGGACTGGCTTATGACGGCAAGCATCTGTGGAATGTCGACCGCAAGTCGGATATGATCTACAAGGTGGACGGGAAGGATGGAGCCGTTCTGGATTCGTTTCCGGCGCCGGGTTATGTTCCTCGCGGCCTCACCTGGGATGGATCGGCTCTGTGGTGCGTCGATGCCGAAGAGGAATCGATCTACCGCATAAATCCGAAGACACAGATAGTGGAACGCACTATCTACTGTCCGGTGAGCGACCCAACCGGACTTGCCTGGGACGGCGAGTATCTCTGGATCGCCGACGCCAGGGGTGATGAACTCCACCAGATCAGTCCCGAAGACGGCACCACTATCAAATCAATACCGTCGCCAGCCGGCAGTCCCTGCGGTTTGTGTTTCGACGGCGCATACCTCTGGGTATCCGATCGGTCCAGGAATATGATTTACATGGTGACGGTCGACCACGGCTCTGTTATTATCGGTTTTGATTCTCCGGGGCCACACACCTGGGGTCTTGCTCACGATGGCAAGAGGTTGTGGAATGTTGACTACCAGAACGACCGCATCTACCAACTCCGGATCGAGGACGACGCCCCCTTCGTACGCTCCGACGTGAAGCACCAGACACTCGAATTCACCCACCAGGTGCGTAATTTCGGACCCGACACGGTCAAAACCCTTGACGTTTACCTGGCCGTGCCGGAGAACCGTGACACCCAGGACTTGCTCGGTGAGCCAGCTTTCGAACCCGCCCCGAAGGACTTCCGGTCCGATCAGTGGGGTCAGAAGGTGGCCCACTTTGTGTTCGAGAACCTGGGACCGGCCGAGTTCGCCACCGTCACCATGACGGCTGACGTCGACCTGTACAAGACGCGCTACTTCGTGTTTCCGGAGAAGGTGGGTACTCTGGAAGACATTCCCGGCGAGATTCGAGACCGATACCTGGTGGACGACACCAAGTTTTCCATCACCGACCCGGTTATTCAAAACGGCGTCAAGGAGGCCGTCGGTGATGACACCAATCCCTACTGGATCGCCCGCAAGATCTTCGAGTATCTGATCGACAAGCTGGAGTACGAACGAGTGGGCGGCTGGAACATCGCTCCCACCGTTCTCGCGCGCGGCAACGGCTCCTGCTCCGAGTACAGTTTCGTGTACATAGCCATGTGTCGCGCCGCCGGGCTGCCTGCTCGGTATGTCGGTGCGGTGACGGTTCGCGGCGACGACGCTTCCTACGACAACGTCTTCCACCGCTGGGTTGAGGTCTATTTGCCGAGCTATGGATGGATACCGGTTGACCCCTCCGGCGGTGACCGCCCCCGGCCGGCGGATCAGGCAAACTCGTTTGGGTATCTCAACAACCGTTTCCTGATCACGACAGTAGGCGGTGGCGGTTCGGAGTATCTCGACTGGACCTACAACTCCAACGAAAGTTGGACCTCGAAAGGGCGCTGCAAAATCGTGCTGGAGAACATCGGCGAATGGTCGCCCCGGGAAGCGGCAGGAGACAGCGAATAGACAAAGTAGCGTCAACCTCAGCCAATAAGAGTTGCACACGGCAGGCCCAGTTCGGTTCCCATCCACGGTATCGAAGCCCCGGGCGTTCTGACCTGCATGGCTGCTGCCAAACAGACTGATTGCCTTGGATATCGAATTTTTGTATCCTCTGTGCGAGTATGATGTGTAAAACACATAGCGCAGGTGTCTGCGGCACCTGTCTGCTAAGTCGAGACCACCCTTCGTCTGCGTTCGTAGCAGGCTTCGGTTTCGACCGGAATGACAATCTGGCCGAGGAGTTGGACAGACGATGATGAATCTGATCACCAGGATATTCGGTACCAAGCACGATCGCGATGCCAAGAAAATGCAGCCGGCCGTTGCTGAGATTAACGAACAGTTCGACAAATTGAAAGACCTCTCCGAGGAGGAGCTCAAAGCCAAAACCGACGAGTTCAAAGAACGGCTGAAAGCGGGCGAGACGCTTGACGACATCATGGTCGAGGCGTTCGCCGTGGTCAAGGAAGCCTGTCGTCGTCACCTGGGGACAACCTGGGATGTGGCCGGGATCGAGACCGAGTGGAATATGGTGCCTTTTGACGTCCAACTCATCGGAGGGGTCGCGCTGCATCAGGGTAAGATCACTGAGATGGCCACTGGTGAGGGCAAGACGCTGGTCGCTACCATGCCGGTTTATCTGAACGCCCTGGAGGGCAAAGGTGTCCACGTCGTCACCGTTAATGACTACCTGGCTCAGCGTGACCGCGACTGGATGGGCGCTATCTATGAGTATCTGGGTCTCACCGTCGGTGTCATCCAGAATGCGATGATCAACGTTGACCGCCGTGAGATGTACATGTGCGATGTTACCTTTGGCACCGCCAACGAGTTCGGGTTCGACTACCTGCGTGACAACATGGCCCAGCGGTCTGAGGACCGCGTTCATCGCAATTACAATTACGCCATCATCGACGAGGTCGACTCGATCCTGATCGATGAAGCCCGCACACCGCTGATCATCTCCGGGCAGGTCGAAGCATCCGGGCATGACCGCTACCGCGAGATGAGACCGACCGTCGAGGGCATCGTGCGCAAACAGACGACGCTTATCAACGACATGCTCTCCAAGGCGGAGAACTTGCTCGAAGGTGCCCGGGCCGAGGATGAGTTTGAAGCCGGCCTTATGCTGCTGGCGGCCAATCGGGGCGCGCCCAAGAACAAGCGGCTGATGAAGATCCTCAAGGAAACGGGGATGAAGAAGCTGATGACCGACGTCGAGTCGGCCTTCATGCGCGACAAGAAGGTGCACGAAATCGACGATCGTATGTACTACTTCATCGACGAACGTGAACACGCTATCGCTCTGACCGATCTCGGCACCGAGCAACTCACCGTGGACGAGCAGAAACTGTTCGAGATTCCGGATATCTCCACCATGCTGTCCGAACTGGACGGCGATGAATCGATGCCTGACGAAGAGCGACAGCAGAAGACGGATGAGATTTATCGCGTCCACGGTGAGCGATCCGAAAAAGTCCACGCCATCAGCCAACTCCTGCGCAGTTACGCACTCTATGAGAAGGACGTCGAGTACGTTCTGCAGGACGGCAAGGTGATGATCGTCGATGAGTTCACCGGCCGTATTCTGCCGGGACGGCGCTATTCAGATGGGTTGCACCAGGCCATCGAAGCTAAAGAGGGCGTGCGGATCGAAGCGGAATCACAAACGCTGGCCACGATCACCCTGCAAAACTACTTCCGCATGTATGACAAGCTGGCCGGCATGACTGGTACCGCCGAAACCGAGGCGCAGGAACTGTGGGATATCTACAAGCTCGACGTCATGGTGATCCCTACCAATGTGTCGGTAATACGTGATGACCTCGACGACGAGATCTACCGCACTCGCCACGAGAAGTACAACGCCATCATCGAGGAGATCGAGAGCCAGAGTGAGAAGGGTCGCCCGATTCTGGTCGGCACGGTGTCGGTGGACGTGTCGGAAACGTTGTCGCGCATGTTGAAGCGCAAGGGCATCCCGCACAATGTGCTCAACGCCAAACATCACCAGAAGGAAGCGGAAGTGGTCGCGCATGCCGGCCAGTCGGGCAATATCACTATCGCTACCAACATGGCCGGGCGCGGCACCGATATCAAGCTGGGTGAAGGTGTCGTCGAGGCCGGCGGGTTGCACATTGTCGGCACCGGGCGCCATGAGTCCAGGCGTATCGACCGGCAGTTGCGCGGACGCGCCGGGCGTCAGGGTGACCCCGGTTCGTCGAAGTTTTTCCTCTCGCTCGAAGATGACCTGATGCGTCTGTTCGGCGGCGATCGTTTGGGATCTGTGATGGACCGACTCGGCGTTGAAGAGGGTGAGGTCATCGCCCATAAGATGGTGACCAAAGCCATTGAGCGCGCGCAGAAGAAGATCGAAATGCAAAACTTCGCCATCCGCAAACACACCCTTGACTATGACGACGTCATGAACGTCCAGCGTAAATGGATTTATGAACGTCGACTGGCGGCCCTGGAACGGCCGTCGATTAAAGAGGAGGTTGTCGAGCTGATCGGGGAGGTCCTTGACCTGTTGATCGATGCGCATTGCCCGGAGAAGACCTATCCAGAGGAATGGAACCTCAAGGGATTCACCGACGATCTGCGGAAGATCTACCTGATGAATCTGGAGTTCAGGGAAGAGGATATCGAGAAACTCACTCGCGAGACGCTCAAGGAGAAGGTGCTCGGGGCGGTGATGGAGATCTACACGAAGAAGGAAACCGCCTACGGCGAGGAGGTCATGCGGCAGCTTGAACGATACGCCGTGCTGTCGACTATCGACCATCACTGGCGCGACCATCTGGCCGAGATGGAGGAACTGCGCACCGGTATCGGACTGCGCGCCTACCACGGCGGGATGGGTAAGCCCATCGATATCTATAAGCGCGAAGCGTTCAAAACCTTCCAGGAGATGGTCGATACCGTTGACAAGGAGATC
>DAOVOW010000297.1 GCA_030629485.1 bacterium | reverse complement strand
CCGCCCGCTACGCGATGTTCTAGATACGGCGCAGAAAAGGGACTGCTATGTCAAAAGACAGCTACAAGGCACTTGCCGCACACAACAGATTAGATTTCGAGAAAGAGAGCGGATTATGGAAGTTGGTACTTGGCGATGGTCTTATTGATCAGTTTATCCATGGCCTCGTTGAATCTATGTTCGCTGTAATATTCGCCGTTCGATTTCTGGTAGAGAGGACAGTCTGTCTTGTAACCGAAGCATTTCAGTTCCTCGGCCAGGTAGCAAGCCTTGATGTAGGCGCAGCGTTCTATCTTGCGGGTCTGATTCTGTGTAGCCATAGTTGAAACATCGGCAGAATATCGCGAAAAATGAGTGTCGCCATGGCAAAACGGACAGACTGTACCGTATAAAGGATAAGTTTATGAATCCTCTTGCAGGCAGGAACCGACAAAAAAACCGTTGCCAGACAACCCACCTTTGTGTATATTGATCACAGTCCTATAGCACCGGCTTAATTACTTGCTCAGGTATCGGCCTATGACAGTTTTCTGCTAACTTGCATTGTTTTTGCTACTTACTAGTTCGTAAAATGACGAGGAAACAGCGATGCGTGAAAGTATGAAGATTTACCTGATGTCGGCTGCGATGGTTCTAGCCCTCAGCCCTGCTGGTGGCTTGGTTCTGGCACAGGACCCCGGGATACCCGATACCCTGCGGATTGATTCCGCCGTGGCCCATACCGGCGGCAGCGGCGAGTTGGCGGTTTATTTTACCAATGACCAATCTCTCACTGGGGTCGAGGTGACCCTCAGTTGGGATTCACCGGAAGTGACGGTGGATTCTTTCTCGTTTGTCGGCGGACGTTTGGCCGGGTACTCCGCCACTGGCTGGGCTACCATCGATTCCGGTCTCAGCATTTACTTCATAGCCTTCGATGATCTCATTCCTCCCGGCGAAGGGCTTCTGGGCACCATCCATTTCGGATACCTGTCAACCATCGACCCGCAACTTGTGACGGTCGATACAGCCACCATATTCGCACCCCAGGTGGAGCACAGCACACTGTTTTCGGATGACTTCCACGAGCCCTTCTCCCCCCAGGTGGTCAAAGGTTATCTTGACATCCAGACCGGCGGCTGCTGCATCGGCGACCGGGGTAACATCGACAACAGCCCTGACGACGCTGTTGACATCTCCGACCTGGTCTATCTGATCGACTACATGTTCGTCTCTGGTCCAGCGCCGGTCTGTCCGGATGAGGCAAATCTGGACGGCGACCCGCAGGGAATCATCGACATCAGCGATTTGGTCTACCTAGTCGACTACATGTTCGTGGACGGTCCTCCTCCCCCACCTTGTTACCAGTGACGACCCTGAACAGGCGCCGCAGAAACATTAGTATCGTTTGAATACTCAATCGGCCTCCCATTTGGGAGGCCTTTTTCGTAGGACTTTAACGTCGTCTCGAAAAACTCCGAGAGTCGTCATTGCGAGGAGCGAAGACACTCGTGTCGTAGCGACGCGGCAATCTCAATTCGTTGAGTGACACATACAGTATGAGATTGCCGAGTTTCAGTCCGGCTACAATTGCGTCTTCCGGCGATAGCAAGTAACGGCGATCTCGTCACCCTCTTTGGTGAGCACCTGTTCGACCTCGGCGGTGTGTTTGGCCAACTGCCGTTCTTTGAGCTTCTCAAGAACGCGACGCTCTTTGGCGGCCTCCACCAGGTCGGTACGCTTTTTTTCCTTCTCCTCTTCCAGCGCTTTGAGCAGTTCGGTACCGGCCAGTCGTTCGCGTTTCAGTCTGGCCAGATAGCGCGAGTAGATCAGCATCTCGGCTACTAAGAGGTTTTCCTTCATCTGGCCGCGCTGTTGAGACAGACTACTGTCGCGGGAACGGTCAAGACGATCCAGTTCGTTCGACTGATGGTGCACTTTCTGGAGGGCTGTGGCGTGCTCTTTTTGGCGCTCTCGTTCGATATGTTCTTTGACCTTCAAGAGCGCCTGCAGACGGTATTTGAACTTTTTCACAGGAGGTGCCCTTTAGTCGGCCAGTATTTCCCGAAGCCGGCGGAGGGAGTCCTCGTGATCGGACTGTTCCATTATGGCCTGTCGGAAAAACTCGTTGAAAGGTTCGTGTTTATCAATAGCCCGATCGATGGCCGGATTGGAGCCCTTGACGTAAGCACCGATGTTTATCAAATCTTCAGCTTCACGATACACTGACATCAGTTCCCGCACCTCGCCGGCCAGCTTTTTCTCATCGTCGGTTGCTACGTCTCTGGCCAAACGGCTGATGGAGTCAGGTACGTCGACAGCCGGGTATTGGTTGCGGGAGGCCAGTCGTCGCGACAGTGAGACATGCCCATCCAGGATCGAGCGAACGGCGTCCGAGACCGGCTCGTTGAAATCATCACCTTCTACCAGGACTGCATAAATGCCGGTGATGGAACCCTTGGCGGTGTACCCGGCCCGCTCCAGAAGACGTGGTAACAGGGCGAAGACCGACGGCGTGTAGCCTTTGGTGGTGGGTGGCTCGCCGACGGCAATACCGATCTCGCGCTGGGCCATGGCTATTCGCGTCAGAGAATCCATCAGGAGCATAACATCACGACCCTGATCGCGGAAGTGTTCGGCGATGGTGGTTGCGACCATGGCCCCCTTGATTCGAATCAGGGCCGGCTGGTCGGAGGTCACGGCAACGACCACGCTGTTTTTCATTCCTTCCGGCCCAAGATCGCGCTCAATAAACTCGCGCACTTCACGGCCACGCTCACCCACCAGCGCGATGACGTTGATGTCAGCCGAGGAACCACGCGCCATCATGCCGAGCATGACCGATTTTCCGACACCCGAGCCGGAAAAAACGCCCATGCGCTGACCTTTACCGATGGCACAAGTGAGGTCGATAGCCCGTATCCCTGTTCGCAACGCCTGGTCGATCCGCTGTCGTTTGAGGGCAGCGATCGGCTCGGCATGCACCGGCCGCATAGTGCTGGTGAGCACCGGTCCCTTACCGTCGATCGGTTGGCCCAGACCGCCAAGAACACGGCCTACCAATTGGTCTCCGACCGGCACACGTAGCTGTTCAAAAGTCGATGTTACAATGGCGCCCGGGGTGATACCTGATATCGACCCTAACGGCATCAAGAGAATTCTATCGTCACGAAAACCAACCACCTCGGCCTTCATGCGAACACCACTGTCGAAGTTCTCAATATGACACAACCGACCGACCGAAACGGCCGGCCCGGCAGATTCGATCACCAGCCCGACTACCTTGGTAACTTTGCCGAAATGTTTGATCGGCCGGGCGTTGGCGATCCTTTCGGCGTAGACATCATAAGCACAATGCGTCAAGAGTTCTCCTCAGTGAGAAGGATGGCCTCTTCAATGACCTCGAACTGAGATTCCAGGCGGGCGTCGATATCACCGGTAGGTGTTTCAATGAAGCAGCCGCCGTACTTCACCCGTGGATCCGGTTCAATGGTGATCTCTTTGATGGTAGTAGAACCCTCGAGGAACTTGTCGATGTTTTGCTCGACGATCGGTAAGTGATCGGGATGAACCTTGATCTTCAGCCGTGATCGGTCAACGAGGCTGTCAATAACGCCGCTGATCATTTCGAGAGTGACTTCCGGGTCCGCCTTGACGGCATCGTAAGTGACCTTGCGGCTGATCTGGATTACCAGTTCAAGAATCTTCTGCTTGGCCTCATTGAGTAGCGATTCGCGCTGAGTTATGGCATCTTTGATAGCCTGGTCCAGTTGTTGAAGAACCTCTCGCGCCTTGTCCAATCCCTCTCTAAGACCTTTGTCGTATCCTTGTTGCAAACCATCTTTGCGAGACTTATCAGACAT
>DAOVOW010000298.1 GCA_030629485.1 bacterium | reverse complement strand
CTGCGAACATCGCTGAAGACCAACAACCCGATTGAACGATACATCGAGGAGATCAAACGACGAACTATCCCGATGCGATCGTTCAACAACGTCAAAAGTGCTGAGAGAATCATATATGGAATAATAGCCTACGTCCTGAACAACCCGACGGATATGCCCGAACACGAATTTACACAAACTACTTGACGGAATCCCTCTATCTTGTAAACCGATGAGACCTAATAAATCCGCCTGATTGTCCGATAATGTTAAAAATGACGGGCTGGGACCGGATTTTTCCGGCTACAGAGAAATTACGTGACCATGCAGATCGAAGAAAAGACGGGCAACTCCTGGCTAACCACTGAGGCTGGGCAGAACAACGCAGACAACTGGCTGGAGTTTATCTCTGTTCTCCTGCACGACCTGGAGTCGCCATTGGCTTCCATGAAGTACCTGCTCAAGCTGCTTAACGAGGGGAAACTGGATATCCAGAAGCCGCTGCATCGCCAGATCGTGTCCTCGTCACGAATCGCCGTGGAACGGGCCGAGTCAATTATCTACGACATACTGGCTGTGGCCAAGTCCGGCGACTTGGGCATTCCGTGCAAGCCATTGAAGGTCGACATCAACGAAATAGTCCGTGACACCATCATACTGGCCGGTAACTCAGCGCAGGAGCACCACATCCAGATCAGACTCGCCGGTCGACCGGGTAAACTGCCGGCTTTGGCTGACGTCGGTTTGCTCAAGCGGGTCATGGATAATTTGTTGTTTAATGCCATTCGGCATACTCCGGACGGTGGCGAGATCACGGTGTCGATCGACGAACAGGAAGATTCGGTTCTTATCCATATTAAGGATTCCGGCCCGGGTCTGGGAGACATTGATCCGGAAGTGCTTTTCGAAAAGTACGGCCAATTGAAAATGAGGACTGAGGGCCGCCACCGCGGCGTCGGGTTGGGACTATATTTCTGCAGGCTGGCCGCTATGGGGATGGGCGGAACCATCCTGGCCGACGACCACCCCGACGGCGGGGCTGTCTTCAGCGTAAGACTATGCAAAGCGAAGGAGTAGAATGATGAGCAAAAAACTGGATGCCGAGTCGTATCTGAAAAGCGGCGCAAACGAACTGAGGATACTGGAGTACCGGATGGCCGGGGTGTCGTTCGGCATCAATATCCTCAAGGTGAGCAAGATCGTTTCCGAATTGAGTCAGTGCACCGCCGTGCCGGAAACGCACCCAGCCGTTAAAGGCGTCTTCCGCGACATGAACAAATTGGTACCACTGGTCGATCTGGCCGGGTTTTTGGGGATCACCTCCAAGACCTCTAAAAGAAGCAAGGTGATCGTTACCGAGTTCTTCGGTATTCAGACCGGTTTCTGGGTGGAGCAGATCGACTGGATTCACCATTTTCTATGGGAGGATGTGATCGACACCGACGGTGTCTTCCGGAACATCGATCACCGCTACGTGATCGGGATCGTCAAGCCGACCGAGGAGCGCATGGTTCTGATGCTGGACTATGAGACCATCCTGTTGGATTTGTGCCCGCACCTGCGGCAGATGGATCTCGACCGTGGAAGCAGCGACGTCAACTTCACCGGGAAGAAGATACTGGTCGCTGAGGATTCCCCGGCCGTACGGGCGATGCTGGTCAACGAGTTCACCGAACATGGCGGCGAGGTGGTGCAGGCCGGCGACGGACAGGTGGCTTGGGATCTCTTCCAGAAGGAGAAATTCGATCTGGTCATCTGCGACGTCGAGATGCCGCAGATGGACGGTCTCAACGTGACGCTGCGCATTCGCCAGTCGGAGAGGTCTGACACGCCGGTGATCGTCTACTCATCGATCGGCGACGTCGGCATGAAAGCACGAGCTCAGTTTCTCAAGGCCGACGCCCATATCACCAAGCTCAACATGGACAAGCTGATGGAAACCGCCGACAAGCTGATGCGCGGCGAGAAACTCGCGTCCGAAGAAGCCTTTGACGAGCCTACTGTTGAAGAAGAACTGCAAACAGTCCCACTGGACTGAGGTACACGGCTAACGACACTCAACCTACCTTTGCTTTGATGATACCAACGCCCCCGGCTCTATCACGGAGTCGGGGGTGTTTCTGATGTTGGCTAGGCATCCGTATTCGTCCCCCGCTCATTCATTTGCCTCCGTGCCTTCCAGCCATTAAGTAGCCACCTCGTTGAGGATATCCATGGTCAGGAAGAAGAGTGCCGTACTCCCCTCGATCGCGTAGCCGGCATGCTGGAAATCATGCGATATAGAGAACCAAGACCACGGTTGCCAGCCATAGAATCACGTTTACCAGGATCGGGCGATCACTTATGAGCACTCGGGTGGGCGAACCGCCCTTTTCCTCCTGGTGAATCAAGTACAGGTAACGGAAAATTCCGTAGATGACAAACGGGATGGTCAAAAACAGATTCTCAGTTCCCAGCTTGGTTGAAACTTCCGGAGAGAAAGTGTAAAGCATGTAGACAACAACCACCGAGGCGGTCACTATGCCGATCAACTGGTCCAGCAGGTACGGCGAGTACTTGCTGAGGATGGTTCGATGTGAAGCGGCGTCACCCTCAAGAAACACCAACTCGTGACGTCGCTTTCCAAAAGCCAGGAACAAGGCCAAAAACAGAGTATTGATCAGAAGCCACTTGGATGCCGGAACCTCAATGGCGTAAGCACCGGCGTAGGCGCGAAGCACAAAACCGACGGCAATACTCATGGCATCGACGATCACTACGTTCTTCAGCCAGAAGCTGTATGAAAAGTTGAGAACGAAATATCCAAGGCTGATAATGAAAAACGACCAGTTGATGAACCATGCTCCCGTGAGGGCCACCACCAGCAGCAGAGCACAGAACAATATCGCTGTTGCAGGGGAAACCTGTCCCGACGCGATCGGTCGGCCTTTCTTGAGCGGATGCCGTCGATCCTTGTCGCGGTCAACCAGATCGTTGAGGACGTAGACCGACGAAGACAGCAGACAGAAAATGGCGACAGCCAGCGCGGCTACTTCCAAAGCGGAAATATGAATAGCTTCACCGGAGAAAACCAGGGCGGCTAATACCACCCCGTTCTTTAGCCATTGCGAAGGGCGGGCCAGTCTCACCAGGGATCTCAGCATACCAGATAATAGGACATCCAGCGCGGGCGTTCAAGTTTAATTGTCGAAGGGAAGCGCTTCCATCAGGTAGGGATAAAAGCTATTCAGGAATCTAATCGCCTCGGCGTCGGCTGCAGCCAAATCGCCGTCCACAAGCGGCAGGGTCAGCCTCACGAAAGCTGCGTCGGTCGGTCTCGCGTCCAAACAGGTAATACACGAGACCGAACAAGGTCACTATCATTGAAAAACGAATGGTGAAGTACTCCGCGGCCCCGTTGGCCAAGACAAAAAGAACCATTCCGGCTGCTATCAGCCATAGTCCGACGGCATCCACGCTGCCCACCGAGTCGGCGAGCTTTGAACGTTTTCTATAGAGCAGGTATCCGGAGACAATTGGTATGAGAAAACCGTGTGAGTAGTTGGCATCGTTGTACCAATCCATCACCAGGTCTATCAGGGCCGGCAGGTACACGGCCAGCAACACCACCGGCGGCAGCCACCATAGGCCAGCTTTGATTTTCTCCGACGATGTTCTTGTGACGGTGACGTTTTCTATAATCACCCCAATCATATACGCAGTGTGGTATGCAGGACGATCTATAAATCGTGGGGAGCCCACAAAATGGTTCGCCCACGGCGGCTGGCTGAGCAACCAAATTGTCGGCTTGATACGCTCCGGTACCATTAAATGTTTCCCGGCCCTCGGTTTTTGACTATAATGATTAAATGCAACGACCACG
>DAOVOW010000111.1 GCA_030629485.1 bacterium | reverse complement strand
ATGTCACCATCCATCACCGCCTGTACATTCCCGGTTTCAACTGAGGTGCGATGGTCCTTGACCATGTTGTAAGGGTGAAAAACGTACGAACGAATCTGCGAACCCCATTCGATTTTCTTCTTCGTTTCGTCATACTTAGCCATCTTGGCCGCTTCCTCTTCCAGCCTCAATTGGTACAGGCGCGACTTGAGAACCGAGAAGGCGGCATCCTTGTTGCGATGCTGACTCCGTTCCGATTGACAGGTCACGACGATGCCGGATGGGTGGTGTGTAATTCGGATGGCCGATGACGTCTTGTTGACATGCTGACCGCCGGCGCCGGAAGCGCGGTAGGTGTCGACGCGCACATCCTCGTCTTTGATCTCGATTTCGATATTGTCGTCCACCACCGGATAGACGTGAACCGAGACAAACGAAGTGTGTCGGCGCGAGTTGGCGTCGAACGGCGATATACGCACCAGCCGATGCACACCGGATTCGGCTTTGAGAAAGCCGTAGGCATAGTCGCCCTTGATTTCGATGGTAGCGGATTTCAGGCCGGCCTCTTCTCCCTGTTGATAGTCCATCAACTCGGCGGTGAAACCTCGGCGCTCGGCCCAACGATTGTACATGCGAAACAGCATTTCGGCCCAGTCCAGCGACTCAGTGCCGCCCGCTCCCGGGTGGATGGTAAGGATGGCATCACGATGATCATCGGCGCCGCTCAGGAGCGCGTCGAACTCAAGCTTATCGACCTTGCTGGTGAGATCAACCAATGTAGTATCTAACTCGGCTATGTCACCCATATCGGCTTCGCCTTCTGCGAGTCGCAAGAGCTCCTCAGTATCGTCAAGTTCCGACTGCAAATCGCCGTGCGATTCGACCCACCTCTTGTGGACTGTGACTTTTTTCAGGATCGCCTGGGCGGCCCGGTTGTCATCCCAGAAACCGGGTTGAGAGATCTGTTTCTCGAGGCGGGCTATTTCAACATTGCGCGTCTCAAGGTCAAAGATACCTCCCGAGCTTGTTCAGTCGCTCTTTCAACCTGGACAGTCGGTCCAAAAGTTCCACAATCGTCACGCTCACGCGTCACCTCCGTTTTTGAGGCGCCAAATATAAGGGTTTTGCCCGGATGGGTCAATCAGGAAAAGTGATCTTTCTCACAATGCTGGCGCCTCAATACCGAACGGCTGGAACAACATAGTCATTGACACTGAACCCTCGGCACATATCTTCCGGGTCATTATGAAACTGGAAACCCTTGTTGTTGGTCCGTACGAGGTAAATTGCTTCCTCTACTACGATGAGCAGAACGGCGACGGAGTCATTTTCGACCCCGGTGCCGATCACGAACGAATTGAACATGCCGTCACCAAAGCTGGATTCGAGCCGAGTGCGATTCTGCTGACACATGGACACGGCGACCATATTGCCGCCGTTGAGGCCGTTAAGAATCGATATGATATTCCTCTGTACGTAGGAGCGGGTGAAGAGGAGCTATTGAAGAACCCGTCGGCCAACGTGTCCGCCATGGTCGGCCACCCAATCGTGGCGCCGGAGGCGGATATTGTTCTCAATGATGA
Source organism: bacterium (assembly GCA_030629485.1). Classification (GTDB taxonomy): domain Bacteria; phylum Zixibacteria; class MSB-5A5; order GN15; family FEB-12; genus JAJRTA01. The sequence goes on along the minus strand of DAOVOW010000111.1, from coordinate 5,019 downwards.
ACAACTGATCACGATCGGTTCGATAACCCTCAAGGTACTGGCTACACCGGGACACTCGCCGGGCGGTATCTGTTATCTCGATGAACGCCACAACCGACTCTTCTGCGGCGACAGTTTGTTCTGGGGATCGATAGGCCGCACCGATTTGCCCGGCGGCTCGCTCGAGGTTCTGCTGGAGTCGATTCGGTCGAAAATCCTGACGCTGCCGGACACGGTCGTCTGCTTGCCGGGTCATGGTCCGCAGACGACGGTCGGCGCCGAACGTGTCAACAATCCGTTCCTGAGCGAAGATTTCCTTGCCTGAGACTACTGTTTCATGCCCGAACAAAAGATCAAGAAACTCCCACGATCATTCTACCAACGACCGACACTCGAGGTCGCGCCCGACATCCTGGGGAAGTTCATCGTGTACAAAGCACCATCGGGGCGTTTGTCGGCACGGATTGTCGAGGTCGAGGCGTACATCGGTCGCAACGATCCCGCCTGCCATGCGGCCCGCGGCCTGACCGAACGCAATCGACCGATGTTCGGTCCAGCCGGATTCACCTACATCTACTTCATCTATGGCATGTACCACTGCCTTAATTTCGTAACCGAACCCGAGGGCAGCCCGGCTGCTCTTCTGCTTCGAGCGGCGGAGCCAGGTGAAGGTCTGGAGTTGATGCTGCAAAACTCCGGCAAAGACTCCCCACGAAACCTCCTGAACGGTCCCGGCAAGTTTTGTCGCGCCTTCGGTCTGACCGCCGAGCAGAACGACCTTGATCTGACCGGCGACACCATCTATATTGAAGACCGTCAGGAAATGATCAGGAATGTTCAACGGTCCCAGCGCATCGGCATCAAAGTCGGCCAGGATCGCCGGTGGCGATTTTATGATGGTGACTCGGCGGCATTGTCTGGATTGCGCTAATATCGGATCTCGAAAAAGGACGGAAACAAATGGCTAAAACCGCCTCCAACCGCAAAAAACCAACGGTCCTCAAGCGACATCCTCGTAGCGTCGTCCAGCGCAAGAATACGACCATCCCGATATCGGTTTTTGGCAATGTCATGAAACAGTTCAACGCGGCCGCGCGAAAGCTGAAGCTGGACAAGTCGCTTTTGGAGTTTATCAAGATGCCGCGCCGAAGCACCATTGTGAAGCTTCCGGTGCGAATGGATGACGGTAGTTATCGTATGTTCACCGGTTATCGGGTCCAGCACTCTATCGCCCGCGGACCGGCCAAGGGGGGGATTCGGTATCATCCCGATGTCACTCTCGACGAAGTGCAGGCGTTGGCGTCCTGGATGACCTGGAAGTGCGCCGTGGTGAACATTCCATTCGGCGGCGGTAAAGGTGGTATCATCTGCGATCCACAAAAGCTCTCGGAAGGTGAGTTGGAACGTCTGACGCGGCGCTACGTGGCCGACCTGATTGACTTGTTCGGACCGGATGTGGATATTCCCGCACCGGACGTCGGCACGGGACCGAAAGTGATGAGCTGGTTCATGGATACCTATTCGATGAAGGACAGCCGCGTCATCCCCGGCGTAGTCACCGGTAAACCGGTTACGCTGGGCGGTTCGCGCGGGCGGCCTGAGGCCACCGGTCGCGGCGTTATGATCAGCACTCGCGAAGCAGCCGGTCATCTCGGACTTGATTTGAGCAACAGTACGGCCTCGGTGCAGGGCTTCGGCAATGTCGGCTCGGTGTCGGCGCTCTTGTTGCACGAACTGGGCGTGAAGTTCACCCATATCTCTGACGTCACCGGCGCTATTTACGATCCCGAAGGGATCGATGTTCAGGCCCTGGCTCAGCATGTTAAGAAAACAAAGTCGGTGGTTGGCTTCCCTGATGTGAAGCAGATTCGGCCCAAGGACATCCTCTACGCCAAAGTCGACATTCTCATTCCCGCTGCGCTGGAAAACCAGATCACCCAGGCCAACGCCCATCGCGTGCGCTGCAGGATCATCGCCGAAGGCGCGAACGGCCCGACTACTCCGGAAGCGGACCGCATCCTGCAGAGGAACGGCGTCATGGTGATACCTGATATCCTGTGCAATGCCGGCGGCGTCACCGTCTCGTACTTTGAATGGGTCCAGAATAGGGTCGGTTATTTCTGGACCGAGGAGGAAGTCAACCGGCGGTTGGAAGAAAAGATGGTGGCGGCCTTCCACGATGTTCTCAAGATGGCCCTGGATAACCGCACGAGCATGCGGATCGGCGCCTTCATGGTGGCTATCACCCGCGTGATTGACGTTGTCCAGATGCGCGGGATCTATTCATAAGAGCGCATTCTCGCCAAGAAATCGATCTGCATCCATTTGTTATCGCCGTTTGATCATCTGATTATCCAACGCGAACGACTGTAGTGACGGTACGGCTATTTTGCGTTGCCGATTATGGATTTTTGCCCAATACGGTAAAACCACACTCCGTACGCTGTCCGTCTTCATCAACGAGCACCAGCGAATGCTTCCCCGGCTCCGGCGCCAGCGACATCTTGTGGATATCGACAGTCAATCCCAGGTAGTCGCCATCAAGATGCCAGAACACAGTCGTGCGGGGATCGCGGTGGGCCACTTCAAAAACAGTTCTCCCGCGCGATCCATCAAGCTCAGCCGGTATATAGACACGACCTCCCTGCTGGGGATAGATGATGGCCATCGCCCGGTTCTGATCCGCTGATGCCGCGTCGACACAATCAGGACGAGGCGGTGGCAGCGGCCTGTAATCTGAATGATTCCCCCGGTAGTACCATTCCATGGTCGGCGGGAGAACAAACCACGGTGTGGAGCGAATACCGGCGAGCCGTTCACATTCGGCGTTCACCCGCCAGCGCAAGGTTGAATCGCAGTGAATGATACGACAATACCGACAGGCTTCGCTGCGCAGACCGGCCGGCGTAACCAGGGCGCTCTTGGTCTCGGCACAGTTCGGACCGACGCGGGAACCGCTGTGGGCACAAACCTCGATCTCCCGCAGACGACTCTCAGGTGTGTCGAACCATTCAGCGCCATCCAACAGCCCGAACAACTCGAAGAGAATCGGCGCCGCGGCGGTGAGTCCGGTCAGACCGGGTCGTCCCTCGCCATCGGCGTTACCGACCCAGACGCCCACGGCATAACGGGGCGTGACGCCGATAGCCCAGGCGTCGCGGTACCCCTGGCTGGTGGCCGTCTTCCAGGCAATCGGGCGCGACGAAGTGAACTCACGCCAGACGCTCTCGTCCTCGGGGCGGGGAACTTCCAGCATCGCCTTCAAGGTCAACCAGCAGGCTCCGGCATCAAGGGGATCGTCGTCGATCCGTGTTCGGAACCATGACAGACTCCCGGTGCGACCCTGACCATTTATCGGCATTGCTGATTGGTAACTGGGTGGGTAAAACGACAGCCGCCGCGAAGTATCTGCGCTGAAGTGGTCGTTCACACAGCGAGCCACACCGGCGTAGATACCGGTAAGATCCCACAAGGTGCCTTCCGCGCCCCCGAGTATGAGCGACAGTCCATAGTCGTTAGCCGGACGGTGCAGCGTGGTCATGCCCAGTCGCCTTAGCAGTGAGTAAAACCGGTTAGTTCCGAAGGAGTACAACATTCTTACGGCTGGGATGTTCAGTGATCGAGCCAGCGCCATCGAGGCCGGCACCGCCCCCTGATAGGTCCGGCTGTAGTTCTCCGGGGCGAATCCGGCAATCCGGGTCGGGACGTCCGCCACCAGTTCATCCGGCAGTAACTCCCCGGCCTGCAGCATACCGGCGTAGAGCAACGGCTTGAGAATGCTGCCGGTACTGCGCGGCGATCTGATTATGTCAACGTGATGGTGATGTTCGTTAGAGATGCTGTCCCGGACGTTACCGATGTAGGCCACCACGGCTCCCGTTTCAACCTCAAGGATCAAGGCGGCGGCGTTCTGAATACCGTTACCGGCAAGACGTCGATGATGCTTCTGGACGATTCGGGTGGCGCGTACCTGAATCTCTTTCTTCAGCGTGGTGGTATGGCGCGACGCCGCCTGCATGGCGCCTGTGGTGCTACCGTCGAGCGCAGCCGGTTCCGGCGTCGATGCTTTCACTCTTACCAATAAGTGCGGGGCCAGCATAGGCAGCGAGTGCGGTTGCGACGGCAGGCTCTCCAGTTTGGCCAGGGCGCAGGTGAGCGAATCGATCTCGCCCGTCCGCCACAACCGGTCGAGCAGACCGTCTCGTTTGTTCAAGAGCGTTTTTCGGTTCCGACCCGGATGGATCAGCGATGGGCTGTTAGGCAGGACCGCCAGCATCGCCGACTCGGCCCACGAGAGTTGATCCGGCTCGCGACTGAAATAGCGCCAGGCCGCAGCTTGCAGCCCCACCACATTGCCGCCGTAGGGAGCGTGCGAACTGTACAAAGCCAGAATCTGCTCCTTGCTCACGGCTATCTCGAGTCTGAGCGCCATGACCATTTCCCGAATCTTCTCCGTAACCGTCCGCGGCTTTCCCTTGCGCGAAAGACGGATCACCTGCATGGAGATAGTACTGGCGCCGCTGACGATGCGGCCCGCGCAAATGTTTTGCTGAAGCGCTCGCGCTACCGCCAGCGGGTCGACACCGGGATGGCTGAAGAAACGGTGATCCTCATAGGCAACGACAGCCTTGGTGTACCGCTCCGGCACTGCCGCGGCCGGTGGAAAGCGCCACTGCTCATCGGCGGCAATGGTGGCGCCGAGCAGGATGCCGTCGCGATCCAATAGCACGGTCGAATACGGATCCATAAACAGCGGCGATGGCAGACATTGCCAAGACCACAGAACGCCCAAAGCCGTCACGACTAATATCAACACTCGTGGACGGTTCAGGTTGTTCGCTGTTTTCCGAACATTCATCATAGCGTGCCATTAATCCGCCGACACTCGATCGCTCGATTCTGCCAATCGGTATCGGTGTTTTTTCTCACCACCATACGAACGTCTGTTTCTGTCTACTCGTTACTTCCCGGTCTTTCAACCTTGACCCACCCCCCCGGCAGACGGGCGTTGATGGTTGCATCGTACATGGCCTCCACGTT
>DAOVOW010000271.1 GCA_030629485.1 bacterium | reverse complement strand
GCCAAGTCTTCAGACTTTGCCACATCCGTCTGCGATAAAGAAACCCGCTGAGTCTGAAGACTCAGCGGGCACAGGTAAGCCTGATTTAGTGCGCGGCGTACGTCCCCATGCGCCGCGAAAGAGCGGGCCTGCTGCCTACCAGCCGAGGATCTGCTCAAGGTTCTTGTTAAGTTTTTCGATGCGTTCCCGGTAGTCTTGTTTCTTGTGCTCTTCGCGTTCGATGACATTTTTCGGCGCCTTGGCGCGGAAGTCGGCATTGGCCAGTTTTCTTGACGTCTTCTCAAGTTGTACGCCGAGGTTGCTCAACTCTTTTTCCACACGCTTCTTCTCGACCTCGATGTCGATCAGTCCTTCCAGCGGAACGAATATTTCCGCGCCGGAGATGACAGTCGACGCCGACAACGGTGGTTTCTTGACGTCAACACCGGCATGAAGGTTCTCAACGCGAACGAGCGACCGGAAGTAATCGATGTGATTTTCCAGCAGTGTCGCAAACTCGGTGCTGTTGACGCGGACGTATAGATCGGATTTCTTGCCCGGCGGAACATTCAACTCCGCGCGCACCGCGCGCACTGCGGTCACCACATTCTGGATTTGTTCCAGACTCTGTTCCAAACTGTCATCGACATGACCACCCTCAGTTTTCGGCCAGGGACCAAAGGTGAGCGTGCTCTTGCTATCGTAGTCGTGCTCAAGCAGATCGAGGTAGATGCGCTCGGTGACAAATGGAATGAACGGATGCAACAGCCGCAGGATATTGTAGAGCGCATAAGTAGCGACGTTGAGGGATCCCTCGCGAATCGGCAGGTCGGCACGATCGGGCTTGATAAGTTCGACATACCAGGAGCAGTAGTCATTCCATACGAAGTTGTAAAGGGCTTTGGCTGCTGCTGACAGACGGTATTCGGTGATGGCCTTCTCGACGGTCTGGATCGTTCGCTCCATTCGGGAGAGAATCCATCGGTCAAAAATGACGAGATCCTTGTCGTCGATCTTGTCAAACACCGGCGGTCGGTCATCGAGGCGCATCTTGATGAACCGTGACACCTGATGCAGCTTGTTGACGAAATTGCGGCCGATCTCAAAAGTGTTCTTGGTTATGCTGGGATCCTGACCATCGGGCGTAGCGAGGATCAGGGAGACACGGAGGGCGTCGGTACCGTACTTTTCAATAATCTCCAGCGGATCGATGCCGTTGCCGAGCGACTTCGACATTCTGATGCCGTTGGCGTCACGCACCGTGCCGTGAATGTAGACATCCGAGAACGGCAACTCATCCATGAACTCGTAGCCGGCCATGACCATGCGGGCGACCCACAGGTAGATGATATCCGAGGCGGTGCTGAGTACTTTAGTGGGGTAGAACTTCTTCAACTCCGGGGTGTCCTCCGGCCAGCCCATGGTCGAGATCGGCCACAGCCAGGAAGAGAACCAAGTGTCCAGAACGTCTTCATCCTGGACAAGGCTGTCCGGATCATAGCCGGGACAATCTTCGGGTGTGGGCCTATCTACCGAGGCAAAAACGGCACCGTCGTCGGCATACCAGATCGGTATCCGATGACCCCACCAAAGTTGACGAGAGATGCACCAATCGCGAATGTTCCCCATCCAGTGCAGGTAGGTCTTGGACCAGTACTCGGGATGAAACCTGATCTTGCCGGTCTTGACCGCTTCGATGGCCGGCTTGGCCATTTCATCCATCTTTACAAACCACTGGTCGGACAAGTATGGTTCAATTACGCTGTGGCACCGATAGCAGGCGCCAGCCGCCAACTCATACTTCTCGATCTTGTCCAGATATCCCTTTTTCTTAAGTTCCTCGACCAGTTGTTTACGACCTTCATAACGATCGAGGCCCTTGAACTTTCCGGCGTTCTCGTTCAGAGTGCCGTCGGTGTTGAGAATGTTGATCTCCTCAAGATCGTGGCGACGACCGATATCGAAATCGTTGGGATCATGAGCCGGCGTAACTTTCACTACGCCGGTACCGAACTCCTGATCGACATAATTGTCGGCCACAATCGGAATCTCGCGTTCGAGAATCGGCAGGATAACGGTCTTCCCAACATATTTCTTATAACGACTGTCCTTTGGAGAAACGGCCAGGGCTGTGTCGCCCAACATCGTCTCGGGACGAGTGGTAGCCACCGCGAGGAACTCATCGGAACCTTTGAGCTTGTATTTGATATACCAAAGGTGACTGTCTATTGTCTGGTGCTCGACTTCATCGTCGGACAGCGAGGTTTGACACGATGGACACCAGTTTACAATTCGATGCCCTCGGTAGATCCATCCCTTCTTATACAGATGCATGAACGTCGCAGCGACCGCCTTGACCAGGCCGTCGTCTAACGTAAATCGCGTACGGTCCCAGTCACAACTGCACCCCATCTTCCGGAGTTGGCCGAGGATGATCTCCTTGTTGCGATTGGCCCACTCGGCGGTGCGACGATGGAACTTCTCACGACCCATCTCACGACGGGTTGTTCCTTCGTTGACCAGTTGTTTTTCCACCACCACCTGGGTGGCGATACCGGCATGGTCGGCCCCGGGAATCCAGACCGCCTCAAAACCATCCATCCGGTGCTTGCGTATCAGGATGTCCTGGATCGTGTTGTTCAGGGCATGTCCCAGGTGCAGCACGTCGGTGCAGTTCGGCGGCGGGATGACGATAGAGTACGTCGGTTTGTCCGACTCGACGTGTCCATGGAAATAACCAGCTTCGAGCCAGCGCTCGATCATCTTATCTTCGACGTCGGCTGGCGAGTAGGCTCCGGACTTCTTTGTCGAATTCGTTTTGGCGTCACTCATATCGGCATACTATCCTTTTGTTCACTCACTATCAAACGGACCTTCCGGCCCAAGCGGCCAATTATAGCCCTGACCATTTGATTTGTCAAGAAGGCAGGGAAAAAGCTGTTGGCAACTATCCCAATAGGTTGTATTATCGTCACCTATGACCGATTTGAGAAGTCGAGTAACCGACAAAAACATCCCCCCCTGGGAGCGACTGAAGCTGGTGATGGCTATCCTGCGATCGGAGAATGGCTGCTCCTGGGACCGCAAACAGACCCATCGCAGTCTCCTGCCCTACCTGATCGAAGAGACATACGAGGTGGTCGAAGCTATTGAAGCGGGCGACAGCGCCGCTCTCTGCGAGGAATTGGGCGATTTGCTTTGCCAGATTGTGTTCCACGCCCAGTTGGCCAATGAGAGAAATGAGTGGAACGCTGATGCGGCCGTGGAGGCGATTGTTCAAAAACTGATCAGGCGACACCCCCATGTATTCGGGGAACCAAATGATCTTGATCCCAAACAAGTACGTGACCAGTGGGAGCGACTGAAACTGGAATCGGGCGAAAAAACGTCTTTGCTTTCGGGCTTACCGTCATCTATGCCGGCACTGACGATGGCTTATCGAATCGGAGAAAAAGCGGGCGGGATCGGATTCGATTGGAACCGTCCCGAGGAAGTCATAGACAAGCTCCTTGAGGAGTTGACCGAGATCAAAGAGGCGATGGCCTCCGGTGACCAGGTCAAGCAGGCCGAAGAGGTCGGCGATCTTCTGTTTGCCGCAGCATCTCTGGCCAGAAAGCTCAATATTGAACCGGAAACGGCGCTTAAGCAGGCCTTAGCGAAATTCCGACAACGTTTCTCGCTCCTTGAGGAGAAGGTACGAACGTCCGGGAAACATTTCGACGACTTCACACTCGAAGAACTGGAAGCGATATGGCAGGAAGTGAAGAAGCGTCGTGACCAGGATGAATGAGCAGCGAGTAGGCTTTGTTCACTTCCATCCTCTCTTAACAGGCTGCTGAAAAACGTTACGATCTCATACGGTATGTGGTGTCGGGCGTCTCGAGGCTGTCCCACAAGGTAGTTGCGACGGGTCTTGCGCACGGCGGAGCCGAGCGTGTGACCTGTCGCTCTTCACTAAGACGTTGTCCCCGCTTAACAGCCGACAGCGGCCAGCGTTTTTTGTTGATCCGATATCGCCGAACGGCTAAGCTTCAGATAGTAACTACACTTCCCTGATTCGGAATTGATGAGACACATATTGGTGTTGTGGTTTAGAAGGAAAGGTTGTTCGTTAGAATACAAGCGGTACGAGTCTGACGGCAGGCGAAAGGAGGCGTGTCTATGACGTAGAGCGATGCTTGGATAGTG